>NTKA01000019.1 GCA_002456975.1 Halieaceae bacterium MED-G27 | reverse complement strand
AACCAGAGATGTCGGCAGATCAGTTAGTAAGCTCATTCGCAACGGCGATTGGGCTCGATCTGACCAAGATATTGCGCCATAAGTATCAAGCATGAGTGGTAACGATTAAGGCTATAGAGCAGCGTTCGATGCTAGTCTGCGCGATGTTCTAACGTGTTCTGACGAGTTGTGTAAGCCTTGACATGGTAGAGGTCGCCAGTTCGAATCTGGCTGGTCCTACCAAATTTCTAAGCCTCTGCTTTCACTGGAATTTATTTTTCTTTTTCGCTGAGTCGTCGCGTGTCGTGGCGAGTTACCTCTACCCTATCTAGGTAGTGCCACTCTCTGAGCGGTACCTTTCGAAGGTACTGCTTGAGTCGCGTTGCATATTAAGTATCGATATAAAACCGAAGGATAAATGCGTTGCCCTTCAGTGGTCGTTAGTTAACTGAATAACCACTGGCGGTAGGTCCACAATCTCTTTTTCTTCTTTCACAGCAGGCTTGCCGTAAGCTCGGTCGAGCAGGGCGTTAGCGGCAGAGACTCTAGCCGCATCTGTGCGACCGTTTCTGGCGACATCCACGAGTGTTTGGAGTGCCTCTTCGGTGTAAGTCTTGGCAAGCTCTGAGAGGCGCTGAGGCTGCGGGTGGGGTGTTCTGTAACCTATTGTATTTATTTATAAAAATGGCTATCCAAAGTTTTATTTTGGCCGAGTCCGTAATAGAAATTCATCGACCACAGCGGTGACAAGGTCATGACTTAAGTTGTGGGTCTAACTCTCCAAAATGTGTAGATCAGTTATCCCTAGTTGCTCACGTTGGTTTACGTTTTTACTCGGTATTTGTCGCATAGCCGCGAAGTCAGCTGAGAGTGCTTTTTCATTTCCCTCAGGTGTAAACGACTCCGCTCAACAGAGTGCCTTGGTTTTTTGGGTGACTTTTGATCACCGTAATAAGCTCGCCACCAAAGAAGGTAGGGCAGTCTTGAATCGTTAGAAGCGACATGGCAAACGTATGAATGGATGAGTTGTTGATAAGCTTTTTTACTCCCCGAGATTACGGGCGGCGCTTCGCGCCCTGAAATCAGACCTATCGCTTTGGTATGAATCTCATTTAGTTGTGCCTTGTTACGGGAAGCCAATGCTTCGCTGAATTTCGTTTCTAGTCTCTCAATATCATTCATTTTGCTCACATTCCTCGATCGTAAGTGGATGTCGCCGTGGCGGTTTAGAAAGGTTCAAAGGAAGTACATCAGTGATTGCCGCTATTGGAGCAAAAACAGTGCCAACGGGAGTTGGTTGGCTTATTGCGGTCGAGACTTGAAATTGTGGTTAACGAGCGCCTTAAACAGGTGCATAAGGAACACAAAAAGCACTTAAATTGTGCCTAGTTACCCACCGGACACATCAGAAGCTAATTTGAAAAATGTAGGTCTTGGCAAATAGGGGAGTTACTACTGTCATTTGAGTTCGGTTGATTATGGATAAAAGTAATTTGAAACCTACGGTTAGAGTAAACGCTAATACAATTTGTTCTGCCCACGCCGCTTATCTTAACAAAAAAGGGCAGCGCCCAATTATCACAATTGATTCAATCTCTATGATTAATGATTCCCTGACATTATTTGTCGAAACCACGATGGTTTAATAGCAGTTGGAACTTGTGTTATCAATGACCGGGGATAACGGCGACTGGCAACGGAGGAGGTATGAGGGCATTACGTGATTGGAGAGTTGGGCTGGCTATGCTGGCTGGTGTCGCTGTGGCACTGGTGCAATCAAGCCATGCGACTACAACTGAACGAAAGCTGTCCGATTCTACGCTTCAGGCAGTTATGTTAATAATCGTCGGTGCGGGCGAAGAGGAGACTGAAGTTAACGAAAATGATCTTGATGGTGACGGTGTTTCCAATGCACAAGACCCAGCCCCACTCGATCCTTCGATATACGACGACGAAACTTACAATGTCGCCGATATTGACGGAGATGGCATCATCAATCTTTTTGATGTCGATGACGATGGTGATGGCGTCTCCGATCTGCTGGATGCCGATCCAATTCTTGCGACCGTTAATTCTGCGCGTAACGTCAAGCCTTGGCTAAATGAGATTAAGGTGATGACTCATGATGACTCCCAGCAATTAGATAGGATTGAGGTCGAAGTTGCCAAAGTAAGTACAACTGACTGTAGCTTAATTTCAGTGCGCCCATATGATTCCAACGGAAGCACTATTAAGCACCTTTTTACTGGTGAATCCGGCCTTGTTCTGGGCGATGCCGTTGGCTTTTACCGTGGCGAAATTGGTTGCGATAACGTTTGGTTAGTGAACAACTATGATTTTGTAAGCGCTCAATTTTTTCCTCACGACTTCAATCTAGACGACGTGCAAGGGGTCTATTTAGAGGTTAACGGAGAGTGTATAGATGTAGTTAGCTTTGGATCCGGCCTTGTTCCCGTCGACACTGACTGTTCATCTGCGACTCACGCTGATGTTCCCGAAGGATTAGATATGACTGGGACTGCGTCTTTAGCTAGGTCCGGAATCGGGATTGAGGGCACTGACTTTTTAGGCTGGTATACCGATGATCGAAACGGATCAATAAGCTCTGGCTGGACTCCCTATGTTAACAATTACCAGAAACTGGCTTGGTCAGCACCCGAATCGTTGCCGGTATCAAGCACTACAGAGTTTGGGGTCCTAGAGATACCTCGTCCTCGGAACTCAGTTGTAAAAGCTCTTCAAGATTCTGGATGGACTTATCCTCCCAAAAATGGGAAACGGCTTGAGGTTTTTCAGGTCTCGGAAATTTTGGATGAGCATCTTGAGGATAATGGTGAATCTGATTATGTCTTCGCGTCAGACAAGATAAGACCAGACTTTCTCGACTTTCTTGACTTTATGCTGGGTACCTACACCGGATTTATGGGTAGCGTGCGGGCTGAAAATTATATGCACCACTTTAGTTACTCAAGCGAGATTCTGAATGAGCTTGCTTTTCAGCGTGGAAATTATGACGCCAAATCCTGCTGGGAGGAAAATGGTGGCCCTGAATTTTTTAGCGTTGGGAGCGGTGGCGGCTATGCCGGTATGGCTGAGGAGAGTTATCTCAATGACAAGCTGATTTCATGTTATCGAGACTCCTCTGGAGAGGCACAACGTGTCTTTACTCATCCGAGACTCAATTTCGATGCTAGCTATGGTAATGGCTATGATTGGCCTGATGATATTTTGACCGTTGGTTCAGCGATAGATCTTGGCGCGCAATCTGAACCCAAGTACGGAGGGACTCGACCAGGGAAATTTCGTGATGAACTAATGGGCGGTCATATGCATGAGTGGTCCCACAATTGGGAGGCGTTTCATACCATCGTTGGTTCTGAGTTTGGTCCCAAGCGTTTCTCGCACCCGGTCAGGGGTTGGGGTAGTAATCCGGCAGTTGTCCATGGGCCCTCCGTTCCTTTTGAGTTATATGTGCGCGAGTACTTAATTCACGACCATGATTACGATGGCACGGAAAAATTATGGTCACTTAAAAAGAATGATGAGCGAGAAATACTGCATGAAGGATTTACAGATGTTGATTATCTTGCTGAATTCAGGAATGGCAACCAGGGAGTCGAGCAGGTTTGGGCTGCCTATCTCATAAAACGATACGGCTTGGAAAAACTATACTCTGAGTACTACAGGAGAACCGCGAGCTCAGGGGATTATCGTGTTGCCTTACACCAAACCTACGGAAAGCCTCTAGACGCATTGCTACAGGACGCAGCCCGCTGGGCTTCCACGGTTCGCACCCACGAAGACCTTCGCTTGTTGTTCGGATCGGCTGAAGAGTTTAAAGCTAATCTAAACCAATCTTTTAATGTTTCACTTTTACAGGTTAGAAACTCTTCCACACCAAACAATCGGTATCAAACAGTCTACACCTACGTTGGTGAAGGCGAGTTGGTTGGTGTTGGCGCGACATGGGTGCCAGTTGCTTTTGACACTGCGGAGTCGGTGCAGTTTTCTGAGAATGTGGTGGCGGAAGTAACTCGCTCGGCGACCGGACAGCTGCAAATTAATGGTCACGATGCGTATTTCTTCACTGGAGATACAAGCGTGTTCCACGCGGGTGGCTTGGCGGCAGATGATGACTGGTCAGGTTTTACTCGGCGAGGTGAGCGTACTCATGACCTATGGTTCCCTGTATTTATATATGACCATGATGGTGATGGTTTGCCCGATGACTACGATCCGGACTACCAATCAATTTATTTCACTGAGGACGGACGGTATAAGTTAGATGTTTGGCCTGAAGATGAAAATTTTACAAAACCCGGGCAAGTCATAACTAATCAAATATTTGATACAGACGGTGATGGTGTCGACGATCTAAACGACGCACTTCCCCTTGATCCTAATGAATCACTAGATACTGACAATGACTGGATTGGTAACGGATCTGATAATGATGATGATGGCGATGGTGTTGCAGATTCATTAGATTTCGATCCTTTGGACCCACTGGAGACGGTAGACACGGATAGCGACGGTATTGGAGATAATGCCGACAGCGACGATGACAATGATGGTATCGTCGATGCGGATGACCCAGCGCCGCGAGATCCGCTGATTTTTGATCAAGAAACATACAACGTCGCGGACTTTGATGGTGACGGCGTTAACAATCTTTTTGATCAAGATGATGACGGCGATGGCATCACCGATGCGCTTGATACGGATCCTGTCGACGCGTTGGTAAACATTCCGATTGGAACCGAGCCTTGGATTAACGCACTTAAGCTCACCGCACCTGAGTGGGCTGATGGCAGGAATGAGCTCATAGTCGAGTTATCGGTGTCGATCTACTTTCAGTGCAATTCCCAAACGCGGATAACGTTATTTGATCAGGATGGCCTCCCGGTCGTTGACGAGGGTCTGTGGCATCTTAATTGTGATAATGAGGATCTATCACTCAGCCGAAGTTGGAATGGTTACCATCTCTTTTCGCTGGGTTTGTGGGCGCCCGAAACTTCGCATGGTTCAGAAGAGTTTGCTCCATTTCCGACACGCGGCTCTATCGCCCTGACGTCCGGCGATACCTGTTTAGAGGTTGTGGCATTTGGTGAGCCATTGGGTCCGCCTGTTGAGGGTGCGTGCCAGGAAGAAAGTCCTGGGACAAGCACAGCCAGTCTCTCGGTGGAACAATCACATGAACGCTCGGGTTCAGGTGCGATAGGCTCGGATTTCGATAGTTGGTACGTGTTCCCAGCCTCCGGCTATCTAGATACGGGTGATATGCCAAACCACTATCAACGATTTTTATGGACTGAACCTGAGTCGGTGAGGCCTGATGATAAGACTGAGCTTGCGGTATTAGAGATCCCGAAGCCGAGAAGCACACGAATTAAGGGTCTTCAGGATGCTGGTTGGTCCAAACCGCCGCGCAACGATGATCGTCTGAAATTATTCAAGGTATCAGAAATCAACGAGCAGTTACTCGCTCATGATGGAGAGTCCAGCTACGTGTTTGCTTCACCGTATCTTCGCTCTGATTTCTTGGACTATCTTGACTACGCTCTGGGTGGATTCGTCGATCTGATGGGTAGCCCTCGAGCCTCCAATTTTGCTCACCATTATGATTACCCCCAAGCAAGTCAAGTTCTTACCGAATTGGCATTTCAGCGTGGACATCTTGATACCAAGGCATGCTGGAAAGATGAATTTCAGCGGAACTTTGCTTTTGCTGGGCAAGGCGGCGGATATTATGGGATGAACGAGTCAAGCTTAACTAACGACGGCATAGTCCCAATACATATTTGTGATGAAACTGGTGAACGACATACTTTTATGGCTCCGCTCAAGGTCAATGACCCGGGCTGGGGACAAAACGACGATTCTCCAGAGGACCTCATGACCGAGGGGTCCACGATTGACCTCAGTCAGCCCGCGTATAATCGAAATGGGGACTGTTGCTTTTCAAATTCGTTCAGGGAGGGCGAGCTCATGAATTGGTTGCATGAGTTCACGCATAATTGGGAGGCTCACCACTTCCTAGCATCCAGTAGCAGTGGGCCCAAGCGATTTGCAACGCCCCGACCGGATTGGGTAAATAATCCGATAATGCATGGCACTTCTACAATGCTGGAACTCTACTATATAGATAATGTGCTAGATGAGTCAGCCTACGATGGTGGGCAAGATGTTCAATCAACTCGTCAGCAAATTGAGAATAGAATTCGCGAGGGTTGGCCCGACCTATCAATTGATTACGCGCAAAAGTTTGCGGACGGCGATCAGAGTTTTGAGGGCGACTTCGCTAATTATTTGATTCATCAGTTTGGTCTCGAAAAGTTATATTCTGAGTACTATCGGCGAATCGCGTCGTCCGGTGACTATCGGGTCGCTCTGCATCAAACTTATGGTAAGACTCACAGGGAGTTATTTGCGGACGCTGATGCGTGGATGCGACAAATCGAGACTCCCGACGACTATCGCTTGTTTTTTGGTTCTGCGGATGAATTCACAGAGGCTTTTAACCCCTCGTTCAATGTGTCCCTTTTACAGGCGCGAAACGACGGCACGCCAAATTCTCGCTACCAGACGCTATACACCTTTGCAGGCGATGGAGAACCTGTTGGCATAGGGTCGACCTGGTTACCCGTTGATTTTGCCGCGAATAACTCCATCACATTCCACGATGGGGTTAATGTCGACGTGTCTCGCTCGACCTCAGGTCAGCTTCAGGTGAATGGTCATGATGCCTATTTTTATAACGGCGACAGCAGTATGTTCCATGCCGGCGGGCTTGCTGCGAGCGGCGATTGGTCCGCGTTTACGAGATACGGTGAGCCTACTCATGACCTATGGTTCCCTGTATTTATATATGACCATGATGGTGATGGTTTGCCCGATGACTACGATCCGGACTACCAATCAATTTATTTCACTGAGGACGGACGGTATAAATTAGATGTTTGGCCCAGCGAACCTGGCTTTGAAGGTGTCGGTCAAGAGCATAGTTCGGCATTTGCACCACAATAGCGACTGAATCGCGCCTTCAATATTGAGGATGGCGCGTTTTTATTTGCGAGTAATTGCTTAAATGAAATGACGTTTGGTCTGTGGTGTGTGGCACTTCCTCTCATAGTTACCACACCACTTCAGAGGGCTCTAGTATTTCAGTATTCACTGAGACTCACCTAGCAGCGAAGAGAGCGTCTTTGCTACATATACCCCATGCGATGACTATACCCACTACCGTATACGTATTCATGGAGAAGGCGGGACAAGCATCAGAAAGAATCCTCAGTAAAATCAATAATTAAGATGATAATTTAACACGAATCGATACCGATACTATACCGTTCGTGGGAACTAAGTCGGGGGCATTAATGGACCTACTGATCCACACACTTGGTGCGTTATTACCCCCCCCGGGAGTCGTCAACGCTGTCTATTATCACTATTGGTTCTGCCCAGACACATAAGACGGCAATTTGAAAGAGGTCACGTCTCCTCTGTACTGACGATCACCACACCGTTTACAAACGACGTAAGCCTTACCCTCTGATAGATCGGCCGCATGATCGTGGCTAAAAGCATGGCTGGTGCATGAGCATGCTTTACATCTACCGAAGCTGACACAATCTTTGATCGGCTACAGACACAGCTTTGATCTGGAATAAACAGTGGATGTTTACCGATTAAACAAAAATGTACCAGCCCGGAGAGCTTATCTGCTGATACTCACTTCAACGAACATCAGACATCTCTAAGAACGCCCAGTCCGTACATTAGGGAAAGTGCTGAACGAAGCTCAAATGCTTATTAAAGACAACTAGCAAACTATACTCCCATTAAAAAGGTTTCCATTACTCCTTTACCTTTCACTTCGATGGGCCCGCGCGAAGTTAAGTCGTACCGATTTTTTATCATATCAGCAGTGTCTTTAGTTAAATGGATCATATTGGGTACGCCATGTGACTCCATCCGAGCCGCTGTGTTCACAGCGTCACCCCAAAGATCATAAATGAACTTCCGCTTTCCAATTACACCAGCAACTAATGGGCCTGAGTGAATACCGATCCGCATAGCCGGCACATGCCCTTTGATTGGTTCGAGGTCGAGAATGTGTCTCACCATCTTTTGGCCCATTTCCGCTATCTTAAATGGATGATCCGGATCGTGATTTGGAACTCCGCAAGCAACCATGTAGTTGTCGCCGATCGTTTTTATTTTCTCCAATCCCAACTCATCACTGAAATCATCAAATCGGGTAAAAACACCGTCCAAAAATTCTACTAAACGCTCGGGTCCTAAGTCTTTTGAAAGCTCGGTAAATCCAACTATGTCCCCAAAAAGCACGCTACACGACTCATGAGAGTCCGCTATTACCTTCTCTTTAGCTAGTTTCCGCGCGGCGATATCCTTGGGAAGAATATTGAGTAATAGCTCCTCATTCCGATCCAAAGCTGTTTTAATTTCTCCAGTCCTCGCCTCAATCAGCGCCACTACCTCGTCTGACATTCTAGAAATAGCGATACCCATCATTTCCGCAGATGCCTCTTCAGCTTTTTCAAAATCCTCAGTTTCAGCAAGCGTCTTCATACGAGAAATATCGTCTTCTAAAAGACGTTTCGCATCGCCCTGCAACTGCCGAGACAGAGATGACATTTTGTCGAGAATTACAGAGTCTCGATGTTTTCTTTTTTCTGTTTGTTGGAACCTTATTGCTTCCATCTCCGTCAGATGACCCCGGTATGTCTCGAGAGACTGTGTCAGTTGCCCAACTTCATCTTTCGAAGACTGAAAAAATCGCTTAGGCATTTCAACAGTCAAGTCGCCCTCAGTCAGCGCTCTCAGAACCTCTATCGCCTTTGAAATCCCACCGAAAGAATACGTAGTTAAAATAATGATTGCGCTAACGATTAAAATATAAACAATACTCAATACCGCAAACGCGTAATTGTCTGCCTCAACAATAGCGGCGATAGAATCTTTTTGATTTGAGATAATCGTAAACCGTGCATCCTCTATTTTGTTGTAGTCGCTCAACGGAATAGACACATATGACACACCCAAATCCTTATTCAACTGGCCCCAGAAACCCGTTTGAATCAACTCCGGTTCATTGGTTCTTACGAATGATGCGACTTCTTTGACCAAAGATTCGGTCTCACCCAGCTCTGCGTAATCTTCAGCGGGATAGTAATCATTGAGTTCAATGGTTTGGTCTACTGTTCCTACCAAAGCCTTAACTAAAAATTCATACTCGAAAATTTCGAGTGCGTCTGCGATATTTTTACCCAGCAAAACGTGACCGAGCAGCTTTTGATCCGCTTTTACATCGACAAGCAAAGTCTGGTAGAACGCAGCTGTTGCGGCTCCAGTAGAATCTGATATTTCCGAAATTGCTCTTTTTGCCCCCAAATTGAATTCATCATTGGGTCCTTTTAACAATCGCCCTGTACTTTTTGACACGAAATCAGCAGTTGCCTCTTCCGCACAAGGGTCAACTCCCAGATCCTCATACGCCGTGGCGCAATGGAGCGGGAGGCCCTCACGGTCAAAGGCCATTACAAAACTCAGCTCACCCCAAGCAAATGCCTCATCGAAATAAGTATCGATAAATTCTCGCAAATCTTGAACATCGCGGTTCTCTGCGAATAAACCACTCAAAGTGGCCTCCTGACCAGCAGGATTATAAGTCCAAATCGTTATCTTCTCGGGATCACCAGACTGCGGATGATAAAAACCGACAGAGTTATTAAACGAGTCATTCAGCACTGTTCTCCATGCTTGCCCGTAAACATTTGCGCTGGACTCGATAGCGGCCTGGTCTTTTTGAGAAGATTGGTACTGTGCAAGAAAGAGGAAAATCGCCGCGATTGCAAAATTACCCACGAGTGACAGAATAATGATTCGAAGTTTGATAGACATAATTAACTACCTCCTTCGTTTCGGATCAAAAACTAATTTGACCGCAACCTCATCTACCTCCACTGGCTGTCCATTGTGCAGGGGGGGGTTATATTTGTAGCTCTTAACGTGAGTCAGCGCAGCTCGCTCGAAGACACCCGGAGGCTCAGCTGCAACAATGAAGGGATCTATAACGCCTCCATCCGCGCCGACCCCGAATTTGACAATAACCTGTCCCACATATTTGTATCGCTTTGCTTTGGGTGGGTACCTCAGCGGGCCGCTGCCAATAAGTTCGCACTTTACCCTCTCCTTGGCACCACCAACATCAGCCAGACCAACGTTGACAGCTAACACCTGCTGCGCAGTAGCCTGACTACTGATGAGACACACTACCATTGTGGCACTGAGACTGACTTTTTTGGCGTAAGATAGAAACATGGCTATCCCCTCAGCTCCACAGCGTATGCCTTGATTGGAGATTGCACTCGTCTCAAATCGAACCGAATTTGTAATTTAAGCGAGCGAAGATAGACCGCCCGAAAACGTCATACATGTTTGGAAAAGTATTGGCTTCCCATGCACTGCTCCTATCCAAGATTGGTGGGGCTTTGTCAAATAAGTTTCTTACGCCAACTGTTGCAATGAGTCCATTGTCGAACGCGTAATTACCAGAAAGCGCGAAATAATTAAAAGCATCTATGGAATCGACGTAATAGGATCGGTCCGTCCTTGCATTACTTACCTTCGACAAATGTCGCCAGGTCAGCTGAGCGGTCAAGTTACCTTTCATCCATGATGCCGTAGCGCGATGCTTTAATTTTGTGACGGGTCGAGAGCAAGCATTGCCCCCAATCGGCATATTGTATCGACCCACACAATTAATCTCGGCGGAGGTTCCATCCACCGCATACAACTTATCATCCATGTAGCTCGCTACATAATTCAAGTCAACAATACCGCCTCCAACTTCCAAACGCTGTGATATTGAAAAATCTGCGCCTTCAACTCGGTGCAACGCGAGATTGCGCAAACCTGCATTAATCGAGACGAGCGCGCCACTATCATCACGATTCAAACCTGCACAGTAGGCCGGTCGTATGTTCTGAAATTCAGGGGCATCGAGTTCCCTGTTGTAGCAAAAATAAAGCGTATTAGCTCCGCCAGGCAGACTATCAATGTAGTCACTCACTTCGATGGAAAAAAAGTCTATGCTTGCTGAAAAGCCTTCTAAGTCATACGGAGTCCAAACGACGCCTAGTGTTAACGTCTCCGCTGTTTCTTCGTCAAGGTCAGGACTACCCCCCAAATATACGGGGATACCACCGCTGTTTTGAATATTGATTTCAGGAGAATACAGCGCTGACTCTGGCACCCCTGTGGCAATGCAATCCTCCGGAGTACCCACCAGATAGTTTCCACCGCCAATCCCAAATTGATTGTATAAAATTGGAGTCTCCGAACACGGGTCTGCATCGCTAATAAGATTCAGCTCCTCTTGTCCGAAATCGCCAAACATTTCCTCAATACTGGGAGCCCTTGTTGACTTACTTAACCCGGCTCGAACTTGAATGTCATCGATAGGGAACCATGACATAGCAGCCTTGTATGCAGTAGTGGAACCGATGGTACTGTGCTCGGTATACCGTCCCGCGAGTTCAAGCTCCAGAAATGAAATACCTGGGATACCATCAACCACTGGAATTGCCATTTCAAAAAAAATAGAGCTCCTGTCGATTGTTACCTCGTCTAGCGGCGCGGCGTCATCCCACGAATACAAGCTTATATCTCCAGCTGCCACGCGAGGATCCGTATCGTATGAACTGACTCGCTCTAAATATTCGATACCAAACGCGACGCCAAGTGCTCCCGCCGGCATATTGAAAAATTCGCCCGTGTTTCCTGACAAAACCATATTAGCAACCGTCAGCTCAGACTCATTTTTTCGGAAAATATCTGTCGTTACAAAGTCTTTCGCAGCATCCGACGCTTGATCGAACCCAAAGATATTATATGGAACACATCCATTACTTGGATCCAGGCAAGTCTGCCCTGTGGGGTCAAACGGATTTGGTACTACCGCCTGCATTAGTCTCACAGTATCCACGGCAGGCGTAATTAGAGAGTCATAAACAATATCTCCGCGGTTAAAGTTGCCTTGCAACCCCCAACTATCGTTGATACTCCAATCAAAGCCCAAATTCAGTTGCAGCATCTCATTTTCGACTTCCCATCGGGTCTCCCCGAGCCCTTCTAGCCATTTTGCAACCACCAATGGCATCACATTTGTGATCCCGTCTCCATCCAAGTCAATCCCTGCCACCGGACCAAAAAAGAAAACGTCCGGAGTGCTGAGAAGCGTCTGCTGAGCTGCCTGGGATAAAAATGGATTACCCTGCAGCGTCAGCGGAGTAATTTCGGCAAAAGGAACGGGCGGCATTGGACGTGTTGACGACACATCCGCGGCATGCAGTTGTGCAAAAGCAGAAAAATTTTCTGCGTCCCAACGAAGCTTGGAAAAAATGACTTTACGGTTTTGAGGCACCTGCAAATCGAAATGTTCAGTCGTTATAAAGCCGTATTCTTCTCGGTCATAAGGCACTAAGGTACCATCAGCCGTGAAGTTAGCTAAAGCCCCCGACACCGGGCCAAAAAGCGCGCCATTTGAAGACACTGGATGTCTGTAAGGAGCAAGTCCTATCGCGACGCCATTTTCATCAAAAAGCGTCTCGTTCCACGCCTCTGAAAATGCCCTGTCCGTAAATCTAACTTCACTCCGGTCTGTCACGTCCGCGTGAATCATCCAGTGACCGTTACCATTGCCGAACTCAGTCCCAAACGTAATTCCCAGATTGCTTAGGTTGGCATCTTCGTATTGTTCGGTCATCTCAGCAGCAGTGGTAATCTCAAACCCAGTAAACCCCTCTTTTGTGATGATATTGACCACGCCGGCCATTGCATCAGACCCATAGGTGGTCGAGGCTCCTCCTGTGAGAATTTCCACTCTCTCTATTATTCCCGATGGGACTAGATTTAGGTCTACTGTACCCCCGTCGGCAAAAGTTGGTACTAATCGATTACCATCTAACAACGTCAGGGTGCGATTAGTACCCAAACCTCGTAAATCAGCAGTCGCCCACCCAAAACCAAAGGTGCTGGTTCGATCGTCGCCTGTTAAAATTTGGGGTAGCGTGTTTAGTAGTTGTTCAATGTTAATAGCATTGGAAACTTCAAACTGCTCAGCGTTTATAGTGGTTATCGGGGCATTACTTTCGTAGTTGCCTTTTGGTAACAAAGAACCTGTTATGAAGACCTCCTCGATCAAAGGGTCGTCTGAAATGGTGGGGTCACTCAACACTAAATCTTGGGACATTGGTGATGAAGCATCCACTGCCGATGACTCTTGGGCATGAGCGCTCGAACTCGCGAAAAATATTGAAAGAATCGAGCTAGCGAACAAGCTACAACCCATTCTTGAAAGCTTTGTTAACCTCGTACTTTTCATAGATGCACCTTCCACGTTAAGCGCTGGCAAAACCGCTACCACGCGCGCGATAATTTATTTGGGCTAAAAACATATAAGTTTCTAAATTCGATACAAATTAAGCACTATTTAGGTATAGATCCTTTCTAAATTATTTCCAATATTTGTAACCTCTGGCTCAATTGGGAAATAAAAAACAACGAGCTACGCGAGAAACAGACAAATCAAACCAACCCATGCAACCAAATTACCTATTCGCTCTTTCATAACTGTCATATTAGGACCCAGGTAGAGGGGTCGCCACCTTAATTCGTCGTTATTAACGTTGTAGCTGGACGACGTTGTCTAGTACTGAAGGGGCGACATACATAACAAATAAATCTTTATTAATTCAGTTGTTTACAAGCATAACAAACTCAGATTGAGACCAAAAATATACCGAGCGCTCGCTACCTCGAAGCTACTTCTACCCCTCACACTTTACCCCCCCGGGGAAACATGACTCTTGTCACTGCCGCAGTAGGTTGCGGTGTTTCCTAAGGGTAGTAACGACAGAATGGCTTAGGTTTTGGGTCTCGCCCTCCAAAAGTTTGAGATCGGCAATCCCTAGCCGTTACATGGTTGTCCCCCTATCCTTTTGTCATCTCTATTCGATGAATCGCTGGCACCTGAAAACGGAGTCTACAAGCGCCAGTACCCTTATCTTACGTTTAAAATCTTTGCAGTTAAGTCGTCTGCGGATCCGCAAGCATCGGCCATGCCCATGAAGAGTCTTTGCCACTCAGAATCTTTATTTTGCCATTCGGCCGCTTTTTCAAAAGATGCCGCGGAGCTGTGAACATCAATCGAAGCTAAAGCCCCGTCCTCGTGGACAGCAGAGACAGCTGAGTAAGGATAGGGCGACGCACCGCTCTCGTAGGTGATCATTTCGTTCAAGATTTTCAAGCCCAATTCAAGGTTTTCACAAGGCCAGTGGTAGATAACCATTAACTGCCCGCTTTTTGCCGCTTTGCTAATTTCGCCTTTTTCGTGATGACCAGCGTGCGCAAGTGTTGTTAGGGATATCATTAATAAGCTGATAACAAATCTCATTTTACTTCTCCGTTCAGGTATGTCTTTGGTGTGGTTTCAGTAGTCTTTTTTATTGCCCCATGTATGGACAGTGACTCCATTATCGAAACCACCTTCTAAGATATCTTTGGTGGCTTCTTGAATACCTGTTTCAATTCTCCACCCTAGATACTTTTGCTGGTGCGCGAGTGTTTCCCACTCTTCGACCAGAGTGATAGTAGAGCTACCTCTGTCCTCATAGACGTCTACCTTTATGCATCCGTCGTAAGCCCGCGTATCACCTAAGACAGCTCTGAACATGTCCGCCAAGGCGTCAAACTTGCCTTCGGCGGCTTTGAAATTTAAAACGACTAGCTCTGTCATTTGGCACTCCCTAAGATTTATGATTGTCGTTAGTTGAGAGTATTAGCCCGTCAAGTAATAGTCACGAAAAATGGCAAAATTGAATGGGCGCGCTGGCTGATAAGCTGAAGAGAGGTTCATTCGCTTGGCCCTGTCAGCTGAATAACCACTGGCGGTAGGTCCACAATCTCTTTTTCTTCTCTCATCGCAGGCTTGCCATAGGCTCGGTCGAGTAGGGCGTTCGTCTATGCGCACTTCGTCACCTGAAAATAAAAAAAGTTGTGTTTCGCGGAGTTTTTCCTATATTGAGGCTGACTTTATAAACCCAAGGAGATTCAAGTGAAAAGGATTTTTGCACTGGCAACTACGCTCATGTTCTGTGGTTTTGCGGTGGCAGATGGACATAAGTCTGTTTACCTAGTTGATTTCAAATGTGATGCCGCGGCATACAAGCAGTTTGCTTCTATGACACTGGAAGAACTCAACGCTCAATTCCCTGAGGGTTCCACTAAACTCGCGAGATATCATGACCTCACGTCGGGTAAAGGCATAGTCTTAATCGAGACTGACGACCCTACGCTTGCCATTAGGCACGTAAACCCATGGACGGAAGTATGTGACTCGACGATTAGTCCCGTAGTCGACGACAAGACAGCGTTGGAAATACTTCCCAAGCCATAACAGCCAGCCCAAGGCCAGCTGTTCATTCTCACTGGGCGCTTGGGTTTCCTTGTCGCCAAGTCTGGCCTTCTGCCCCCGCGATCTTCACCATCTGTAAAGGGGGCTTTATGCACTCAAAGCGCCCAAATTTCACTAACCCTGCCTTGGTTGTCTATTTGAAAGACCTCGACAATGTCTAGGACAGCACCTTCTTTATCTGTGATGTGCAGGTAACAAGTTACTGAGCCGCCGAACTCAACGATATTGACTAGCTCTTGCTGGGCGCCAATATCTGTCAGCCAACCGAAAATGACTTCCCGCACCTCGTCGTGACCTTCCACATTGAAGTCCATGGAAGGCACATGCATTTTGTAATCAGGCGCCCGTGGCACTTTTGACCACTCGTCATAACCACCGCTTGCATTGAGCTTGTAATGTCGTATGGCCTCTGCGATGGGGGAAAGATTTTCTATGTCAAATTCCTTTAAGTATTTGTGGCGTAAAATATGTGTTCATCTGCGAGGGAGAAGGGCGCTTGCGCGCCCATGCGAATAACTAACCTTATTGCTGAGACGGTCCGCGTATCTGTTGCGACGCCCATAAAGTGTGCATTTCGCAGTCTGCTGGCCAAGTCGCATCTACTTCGGGCGCGTCATTGGAAGCAAGATAATTTTTCAAATCTTTCCCCATAACGTCGTAGTCGCTCCACGCACCGACCCACATAAAGTCCCACGAATTCATATCACTACTGAACTGAGGACGCATTATCCAAGCTTGGTGCTGATCTGCGCCAATTCCATTCATTACCTCGTTCCATTTCTCAACATACTCCATGACATCAGACATAGATTTGCCCTCATCGAGTTTGCACCCATAGAACTCAACGGGGGTCTGAGCAACCGCGGTGTTGCTGAGTAAAAGCATTAAACCAAATAAACTTCCCATTAATTTTTTCATTTCTATATCTCCTATGCTCTTTAGTTGACGCCCTCCAAGTTCCGATTTTTGGAGTCGTATTTTGACGCTATCACGGCAGAGTTCTGGTTGAGTTGCAGATTTATGAAGATTTCGCCGTGGTCGAGGGGAGGCGCTATTGAGTCAGTTGAATAACCACAGGCGGTAAGTCCACCGTCTTTATTTCTTCTTTAACCGCGGGCTTTCCATAAGCTCGGTCGAGCAGGGCGTTAGCGGCAGAGACTCTAGCCGCATCTGTGCGACCGTTTCTGGCGACATCCACGAGTGTTTGGAGTGCCTCTTCGGTGTAAGTCTTGGCAAGCTCTGATAGGCGCTGAGACAGTTCAGGAGAGGATTTATTTGTGGAACCTACTGGCCTTCCTGCTCCTTTACGAAAGCCACCGTGAGCACCCATCTGTTGTCCCTTGATAAAATTTTGATTTCCCAGCTCTGTCCTCTGGTGAGAGTTGGAGGAAGATCTACCAGTACATTTTTTGCGGACACACTTAGCCTGATAAGGCCAAGTGATCGATCTGTCCTCCGGAGCCAAGCCGTTTAAAGATCTAGTGATGTAGCGTCACCTTGAAGGTAGGGGGCGGTTGAGCTGTCTCCCCTTTACGCGCTGCCTCTTAACGCAGAAACACTAGATCGCCACATCACCGACTTCTAGCTATCCGTAGGTTGCCGTGAGCAGAGCCTACTCGTGCGAACTTCGTACAAATCAGGGTGTACCGGAGCGTGATCAGCGCTATTTGAAAGATTGGGCCGAATCAGGATGTATCCCAGGCTGAGGACAATGAGCAAGCCGGCTTAGCCAGGGCGGTGTTCGATGGCATCATGATCATGCGCGCCCATGCCACCTCTTAAGAGAACAAGGTGATTGGTTTGGGTATGCCACCAGTGGGCTTTGGGCGCTCCGGGTTTCATGGCAATTTTTATATCCGCGGAGCCACTCAGTCGATGCGGGGCATCGTCGCCAACGATGCAGAAGAAGCCATGTATATGGCAAGGGCTAAAGATCAGAACGGTAACAGCATTACCAACGAGCACACTTACGAACTCCACTTTCCGTTGGGACAAGCTCCGCCAGCAAATTACTTCTGGTCACTCACGGTTTACGACCAGTACGCCAACCTGATGCTCAATGACTATGACCGCTATGCCATCAGCGGTAACTCAGAGGATTTGATTTACGAAGACGATGGCAGCCTGCGGATTTTGATTGGTGGCGAACCGCCTGAGGGAATGGTTGGCAATTGCTTGCCGGCGGGCGAGTCTTTCACTCGAGTCACATTGAGAGTATACGGCCCCGAGAAAGCGATGATTGACCGAACATGGAAACCGCCCCAGTTGAAGCCGCTTTAACGAAACCGTGAAGGCAGTGACAAGCGGCGACAAATGGGTCTCCGGATTCTTAAACTCCACAACAAGCCGTGCATACAATAAGGCAGGCATTTTCACGATCAAAAACGTTCGCAGAAAGAATCAACGCAATGACGCTTGAGATTTCAATAACGACTTTAAAGCAGCAAGCAAAAGCTAAATATAGTACCACCGCAATGAATCATACTATTCTATAACTATGATTGCGTTCCGAACTGTCTTGGATACCCCTGAATTGGACTGGTTCGATAAAAGAGCGAAGCAATCATAGTTTTGCGCGCGCTGTAGTGAGATGGTTTGGGGGCTAGTGAGCTCAGATTCTGGCTCAGCAACGTAACCGGGATATCGATCGCGACGATACAAAATACCTCGATATTCCATCAGCCATTTATTCTCTGAGAACAGGTCAAAACATATCTCTTCTCGCTCCGAGTCATCAATCAACTGTTTGGATTCCAAGTTTTTAATTGCTAACTTGGCCGTGACAGAGGGGTGACCGACAAAGACGTCGCCCAAAGCAGCGCTCGCGGTAAGCGTTAACAGAACGAAATAAAATATGCGCATACGGAAACGCTACACCTAAAGCACTCAGAAACCAAGGCAATCAGTGGTTAATCTCGATTCAATCGAACAAACTTGATGGTACATATGAATTCCTTATCGACGACCTACAGCCAAAATGCGATAAATGTCTCCCCGCTTAGATTCGCGGTATCAGCATCCCGAAGCCTTTGCTATGCAATTTTTACAGCGCTTGTGATCGTTATTTTGCACCCTTCGGAAGGATTTGCGCATTACGAACTTGAGGGAACGCCAGGCTCCCTGAACTCAGAAATTGCCAAATTGAGAACCGAAAATATTCGGTTGAAAAAGCGAATAGCCTTACTTGAGGACGAGTTAGTCAAGCTTACAAGTAACCCCACACAAAGCATGCGGAACGAGACTCAAGGTGGTTGCGATGCACAAAAATTGAGAGCTTTACTTACGAATGTGGATGGTTATGACAAGTCTAAGCTAGCTCTGCACTGGGTTAGGGAAAATGCAAGGAGGTGTACCACCGCTGAAATCGCATTTCTTCGCAGGGAGCTCCACAACTGGTCAAGATACAGCGTTGCAGAAAGTTTGATGGTTCTCGAACAAGAGTACATGAAGAGAAAGTAATGGGAGATGCTACAAAATCTAATTAAGTCTGAGGAAACCCCACCGATACTTACTACGGTTAAGGAATTAACCGCGACCTGCAGGAGAGAAAAGTGTATTTCAAAAATCAAGCTGTTTATTTACTAGCCGTGTTACTCCTCACAACCCCGATGCTATCCGTCGCCGATAGTAGATTGTGCGCTGCAGACATAAGTGCCACAAAGAATGCCAGGCTAGTCAAAGCATACCGAACGTTTAGAGGCGAGTGTTCCAGTTATCAGGGGTGTGTCCAAAAAGTTGCCAGCTCTGTAAACACTGCACTGACTTGCAGAAAAAGTTGCGCGACACAAAGCGGCGGACCTCAAAAAGCGTGCGTTAGCGAGTGCTTGGGAAAAGAGGCCAAAAACTCCTCGCTAAGGAAGAAAATTGACCAGTCTTGTGGTCGTTTACGTTCCAATAATCGCTGTAAGCAGGCGACACTAAGTTTTGAAAAAGCGCTTTTAAGCGGGGGCGCGAAAGCCAATAGTGCAAAAGGCTCATGTGCAATCTTTACGGGGAAAAAATAAGTTGTAATGCGTCGTCAACTTATCAGCTTATTTGCACTCGCACTATTCCTTTGGGAACCATCAGCCACAGAAGCCAAAGCTGTCGGCAATTTCGAAGTAATTTCAGTTGAGGGTAACGTTAGTGAGTCCCAAGACGGGCAGAGCTGGAGTAAGACCGCTGCAGCAACAATCCTAGAACCACAGGACTGGCTAAAAACGGACAGGATCGGGATGGCAACATTGCTTCTTCCAGACTCCACTCAAACTAAGATCGGTCCTAACACAAAGATCAAGCTAATCGGCCCTACCGATCTCAAGCAAAATAACACTATCGCACTCAATATCTCGAGCGGTAAGGTATGGTCACGCACAAATCGAGTTGAGGTAGATCTAAAAATAAGGATTCCGGGAGCAACCGCAGCAGTACGAGGAACTGAATGGATTGCGCAAGTGGATGAGAGCGGAATAGGATCCCTCGCCGTGCTGGCAGGAACTGTCGAAATCAAAACAACAAAGAAAACCGCTCTGATCGAAACCGGGCAGGTGGCGAGCGTAGATGCCGTCACCGGAAACCTAACCATAAGCTCGGTAATCAGCTCTAACGAGGCGAGACAGTTTATATACCATTACAAGGCTCAGCCACTGGCATACCTACCAAGAGGGGATGCTCCCGACTGGGCGAGAGAATTAATTCGCACTTACGAATCTGACAACACAAATTTTGCCAGTTCCATTTTTAGCACCAAGCTCCGTCAAATCATCACTAAATGGACAGATCGAAATAAAGAACGAATGTTTCCAGTCACAACGGCGGACTGGATAGCATGGTTTGAACTATTTCAGGCCGAAATCGCAATTGGCCTCGGGGATGAGACACGTGCCAAGAAGCTAATTGAGCAATCGGACGCGAAAGCTAGGCATTGGGTTGCCGCAAAGCATCTGCTGACGCAGGGACGCTTTAAAGATGCCAAAAGAATCCTTTTTGAAGCTGGGGATGAAATTGTCAACGAGGGTTACTACTGGCTCTTGCTTGGATCAATAGAAACTGCTGTGGGAGAACTGGCAAAGGCCCGCGACTTACTGAACGTTGGTATAAGAGAAGCCCCGTCACTAGTTGATATTTACTTAGCATCAGCCAATGTGGAACTGCTCAGAGGGAAATTCAACAGAGCTCATAAATATCTGAACGCTGCAAGTGACATAGCCGAGCCGAGTCAGGAGTATATTTCTTTGGTCTCCCGCTATTATGTAATGACGGGACAAGTACAAAAGGCACGGTCTGCAATCAGTTCTCACAAAACGTCGCCCCATCAAACTACCGCAGATCTAGCTCTTGCGGATAGCCTTCTGAAACTAAAACTTAATGCTACGGACGATGCGTTATTAGCGGCTTTGGAAGCAACTGCAATCGATACGAATTTTTCAAGAGCGCAACTTTATCAAGGCATAGGCCATCTGCATCGAAGGGAGACCCAGCTCGCGATCAGAAGATTTGCCGATGCGGAACGCCTGGATCCATTGGATCCTATTCCCAATCTACTTGCGGCCAAGCTATTTGCCGCAGAGTTTGATTTTAATAACAGTCAGCTGGAGGCAGAAAAAGCGGTTCGAAAAAGAGTCGTCGAACGCAGTGCCACTGAGTTTGCTACTGATCAAACCGGCGGTCTCAATGTCGGGCGACGCTATTATGAGATTGGTCTCCCCCAATTAGCGATAACCGCCTCTCAACATCAATTCAAGGCTCGGGATCCAGCGAGTCATGTCTACGAGGCCTCCGTATCGCATAGTGATTTCTATTCCACGAGTCAATTGATGCGCGGTTTGTCTCTAGACTCGCAAATCTTGGGCGTCAGAAGAGATTTCCCAGACGGCGTATCACGAAATGGCATACGAGGAGTTGTCAGCGCCGAATATTCGCGGGTAGACGAAACTATTGGGCGCTACTCAAGCACTGGTTTAAACGGATATCAACACTCTTACCTTGGAGAAATATCTTGGTTACTGGAGGGTGGAAGCTTTGACCAAGAGATCTCTGATCCTGATCGGCGAAATATCACATACTCTGACCGCACGGTCATCGCTGCAGTGGGTTGGAGGCCCAAATACGGTCATGACATAAGCCTCTATGCAACGGTCTCACCCTTTAGAGCTGACGTAAGCACTCAAACAACAGATCTTGACGAAAATCGTTTAAGCGTGAGCTATACAAATACTTCAGATGACGTAACAACGATTATTTACGCAGCAGCGCAAGCAAGTGACTTAATCTCAAGAGCGCCAGCCGAGGAACCAGCAAATCCGTTTTTTGGGATTTCCCCAGATTTCACTGCCAACTGTAGTGACGAAGTAGACAGACGAGCAGACGGAGACAGTGTTGAGTTCAGTTCAGTAATTGAGCTCAGCGATAACGAGTCTCTTCTGGTTGATGGTGGTTATCACGCAATCAAGAACATCAGCCAAATCGGATTCTTCCATAAAGAACAGTTGCACTGCTATGAGGATTTAGACTTTGGTGATCCAATTCTTCGCGACGATCTGGTTGAGCAACTGGAGCAGTCTGATCAATTTTTTTCTTTACGAGGTATGTGGACTGCAAGGCTTGGCGTTGAGATAGACCTGTTCGCAAAGTTGGTTAGCACCCATCGAGCTTTCAATGATAACTTGATTACCGAGTACGGGGGTCCATTTCCGGACGTTTATTCAATAGATAACATCAACGCTCTCTCCGGTAGCGTAAAAAAAACTGAAAGCCTAGGCGGTGCTGGCCTCTATTGGGCATCTGGCAACGGCCTAACATCACTTCAGCTAGCGGCTGTCCGAGACAGAAGGCCACTAGTGGACGCGAGCGTCAGCCCCACGAGAATTGCGGGAATTACTCCATTATACGATTGGCTGCATCCTGACGGCATCACCGAACAAATTTCGGTTCGAGCAGCGCACAAACTTTCACAGTACTTTTCTGTAACCGCAGAACATACCAGCGCTGATTTGCAGAATAACCCTATCTTCATTGATTATTTTGCTGAACAACAATCAGCGCGACAAATCAGGAGAGTTGCACTGGATCGCTACCGAAGCCCTTTACATTATCAGCTACTCTACCCAGATAGAGGCTTCGAACAACTATCGCTCAGCAGTTCGAGCTTGACTGTTGAAAAGTCCCTAGTGGGCGGATTCTCAACGTCTGGAGGGGTTACTGGTTGGTCCCTCTCGGGTAAAGATGCACCAACGATGGATACGTCAGTGCCCAAAATGGCTACCCATCTCGGCATTTCGATCCCAATTAAACGGGGTATGCTCTCAACACGGTTAATCGACTATCGGTATGATAACAATGAATCAGACATAACATTTTTCGTACAGTTACAACGCCGTTTCGGCAGTAGATTGGACATAAACCTCAATGCGCAGTCATCAAAAAGAGGTAGCTCATTTTTTTCAATTGGCCTGCAAGGCTACCTATGACGCCTCTGGGCCACGCTTATTTTGTACTCAAATCAAAAACACCGGTCCACTGATGTTGAGGTAATGTTATTTGCGTTCCTAGCCTCGAACTAAGAGCGTCTGCATACGGACTGAAGCGCGGAGCTGCGTCTCGAATCTCCTCAAGCGTCGCTCTGGCTTGAAGAAACTTGCCACTCCTGTATGACTTCAGGAATTTGGCTATTCGGGCGCGCTCCTCTTTGCTTATGGGAGTGTTAAAAAGTCCGTGGACACAAACAGCCGACTGCTGCCCTTTGAGGCGAACCAAATCGAGCTCTATTGAGTGGGAAAGTAAATCTGACGTCAACTTGTCGATCGTTGGCTGGGCTAACAATATGCTTGCGCCCAGTTGCTTGGTCAGCCCTTCCAAGCGAGACGCCGTGTTCACAGTGTCACCAAGCACCGTGTAGTCAAATCGCTGAGTAGAACCCATGTTTCCGACGACGACATAGCCAGTGCCCAGACCGATACCGACCCTCAAAGGCGCGGTAATTAAGCCTTCAGCAATTAAAGCCTCATTTGACCGCTCCAATGCACCCATCATGTTGAGAGCAGTCCTTGCGGCTCTGGATGCATGATCGTGCTGTTCCAACGGAGCATTCCAAAAGGCCATTATGCAATCACCCATATACTTATCCACTGTTCCACCGGTATCCAATATTTCCCTGGTCAGTGCCGTCAATAATCGATTTATGATGTCAGCCAGCTTGTCCGGCTCATTTTTAAATCGTTCGGAAATTGAGGTGAAGCCACGAATATCGCAGAACATTATCGTCATCTCTCGAGACTCCCCCCCCATTTTTAGTTTCTCGGGGTCCTCTACGAGCTTCTCAATCATGTCCGGTGACAAGTACTGATCGAAGGCCTTTCTGAGCTCGCGCTTTTGCCGTCCGACCGTAAAGAGGTCATTAACCACTGCATATGCGACCATACCCATTAATACCGGGGTAATAACAAGAGCGTTGAAAAACAACCCCTTTGACCAAAGCCCCAAACTCAGGCCAAAGCTCCCGAGCTGTAAAAGAAAAAAGTACAGAGCTACCCGCGATATCGAACTGACACTTATCACCAGAAAAGATATAGAGATTGCCAGAAGCCATAACGCCATATTAGCTACAGGTGGTAGTGAACTAACCCAATCGTTTCTCAACGCATTTCGAAGCAAGGTTGCGTGAACCTCCACACCGGCAAGTGTTCCACCTCCAAATCGACTCAAAGGGGTTCTAAACCTGTCAACCTGACCATTATTTGCATCTACTACAGCCTTGGTATCCCACCCTATGACTGCGAATTTACCAGTCAGGTCTTCAGAGCGAACGCCGCCCTCTATAAGCAGCTGTAAAGCACTAATCTTTTTTAATGAAGAGCCCAGTGGGCGATATTTTATAAAGTCCTTATTCCTTTGCGTTAGGACCGCTCTACTTCCAGCCAACTGGCCAAAAAAACTTGGACTATAATCAGGGGGCTCCCTGACAATTCCATCAATGTCAGGATCCAAACCGACCGACCCAGAGATAGCGCCAGCTTCTGTTAATTGTGATATGGGCTCCATGACTATCACGCCCGTGAAGTATTCAGTTGATCTCTCAACCATATCACTTCCAAGGACAACCCTCTTTGAGTGGGCAATAGCGTTTGCAAAATAGGTGTCACCCTCGTGGCTCATCTCATCGACAAACTGGATATCAAATCCGACCGCTGTTACCCCCAGCTCATTTAAGCGATTAAGCATTGCGCCATAGTATTGTCGAGGCCAAGGCCAAGGATCTTCGACAGCCTGCAGTGTTGCCTCATCAATAGCTATCACCACGACATCATCACCCTCCGAAAATGGAGGTGTGAAGAGGTGTAGGAGATCAATAGAAAATCGATCCAAAGGGGATCTCATAACGAAAATCGAGAGTAGGAAAATTACAACTGCCAAGGCGAATGATCCGCGACGGCCAGTAAGTAGGTATGTCAAACTCTTTACGGAGGCCATCATTCGAGCAGTTCACAATATAGGAATTTCCTACCGGCAAATTCGATCATTATTTAGGTCAAAACTCCGTCAACGG
The DNA here is from genome assembly GCA_002456975.1 of Halieaceae bacterium MED-G27. Classification (GTDB taxonomy): domain Bacteria; phylum Pseudomonadota; class Gammaproteobacteria; order Pseudomonadales; family Halieaceae; genus Luminiphilus. Next base: position 12,039 of record NTKA01000019.1, on the reverse strand, counting down.
CCTGCAATTTAGCTGGAATACTGTCTTCGGAAATAACCTCCTTTAAATCAATTTCGATTTCCCGACAAATCGCATCGAGAGGAACATCTGTCTCAAAGTGTTCAAAAGGATTAGAGAGGGCGTAGCCAAAAGCGTAGAGCTGATAAAAAAACCAGCTAACCACAACCGTAACGGGTGCAATACCCCAGGGCACTCCGACCGCGGTGAAATCCTCGATGAAGGCAAACGGAAAAAGCAATGTAAACAAGCCCAAGAACGCCAAAGTGTAGTAGTCATAGGGTCTAGGTAAAGGTGTATTCTTTATTTTTTCTGCCCTGCCTTGTAAATCGGTAAGTCGCGTGATGGTGTCATCCATTTGGATATAACTGAAAATGTCCATACTATCGTGGGCTTGTAGCTCTTTGATTGTATTACCGTTGATCATACCTATATGAGTTACTCTGTTCTCTTTGCTGAGCAACATTTCAAAGTCAGATTCAGGCAGATGCTGGCCCACGTCCTCGATCCATATGCCGGTATCGGTAATACCCCTTAACTGAAGTCTCATCGCATTCACCCAAGCCAGCTGTTGCTTTACTGCTGAGGCGGCAACTTCCCAGAGTTCGTCAGAATAGTTCTTCGGATCAACAATAGTCATGGCTTGGCGGGTAAAGGTCCTGCTCTCACTCGCAATACCTCCCCAGATCTCTCTGGCTTCCCACCATCGTTCGTAGCCGGCTGAGTTTCGGAAGCCCAATAGCACGGCTAAAGCAGTACCCAGAATCGCCACAACAGCTGGAGGAATGAAAATAGAGTTTGTATCTAAATAATAGTGCCCAATGCAGGCTATACCGCCGCATATGCTACTAAACAGAATATTTTTCCATGAAAACTTTAGAGTTTTATCAAGCCTAAGATGTCGTCGCACTATCATACTAATTCGCCATAGGAATCAACTTGGGGATGGAGGCCTGTATCTCAAATTGAATACACTAATCTGTCAATGCAAGAAAACCGCACTCATAATTTTCCAGGGTAAGTACCTGCAAGAAAAACTACTTGTTTAGAGTGTAGAGACCAAGCACATCAAGTAATCGATGGTAGCCGAAACGAACATCCTATATCTCCTATCTCTTTATAGAGCTTAGACTTTTTTAAAAGCCCAAAATGCTATCGGCGTCATTAACTCATTACACGCGCCTCTATTTTCGCTTTCAGAGTCCAATGGAAGAAATTAATTTACTGCAGGCAGGCACCTTGCTTGTGCGGGTGATTTGGTAATGCAGCAGCAGAGTGCTTTTTGAATTAATACAAATTAGAGTGCGATGATAGAATTGCGGATGAAAATATGAGGGAGTTTTCTAGGGATGGCCCCTATCCAACGGTTGTACCAAAACAAGTAGCTAAAGCTCTAAGTCTGCTGCCACAGCCAGCGACAGAGTTAAATGCCCGCTTAAAACACAATTTAGATGCAACGTTAGGGTATCACTCCTACTTTCATACTATTGATGTAATAAATGAGTCATTAAAGTTAGCGAATGAAGCCGGGCTTAATGATCGAGACATCAGCCTTATTACGTTGGCTGCCCTGGGTCATGACGCAGGTTTTATGACCCATCGAAATGACAACGAGTAAATTGGAGCCAAGATGACAGAGACCGTCATGAAGCTTTCTAAGCACTACAATGCGGAAGAAATTGAAACAGTAGTGCAAAGGATAATAGATACAAAACTTATTGCGGAGGGACCTGCGCAGGTAAGTAGCACTAGGCTTTCTCCTTTCTTACTAGACGCCGATTTATCTAACCTTGGAAGAAAAGTCTTTTGGTCGTAGACTAGGGCCGTGTCTGCAGCGCTTGACATCGAATTTGCGGATTTCACCCCTATCACGGCCAAGCTAATGGAGCGCCATGATTGGCAGAGTGATGTTGGCAGTGAACTCTGTGGAGTTCAAAAAAAGAAAAACCACGAGGAACTTAGAACGTTCCTTTCAAAGGCGGGGTCATATTGGAGTTAAATATGGAGGAAAATATATTTGAGATCAGCCGATCCCCTTGGGAACAAAATCCTAAGTTGATGCAAGTCTCGATTCCCTGCGAGCGATACTTGTTCGAAGAGAATGACCCCGCGGATAATTTTTACATTATCCAAGAAGGAGAAATTGAAATATCGGTAAACAACGGGCGCCAAATCTTGGCCAAGCTTTCTCCCGGCAGCTCTTTTGGTGAGCTAGCACTTTTGGGTACAGGCCGTCGGCTAGCCTCTGCCAAGGCCACTACCATTACCAAATGTCTCGAAATATCAATGAAATGGATGCAAGAGGAGCTTGACAGGGGCTTGCCATCCATAAAAAGTATTTTTTCGGGTTTAGCTATGCAGTTGCAACAGAGCAATTCTGCGGAAGTCGCCGCAAAAGACAGCGATAAACTAGCCGATTCAGGCCGCCATCTCCCTGACTCAAATTGTAGGTCGGATTTATTGGAGATATTTCTGCGCAATGGAAGCTACCCATCGGTCGCTTTGCGTAGCACCTTAGATATACGGAATCACATCGCATCAGAGAGAGCGTTAGTCGTAGCGGAAAAGGGGCTGATGGCGCGCAGGAAAGGTATAAGTTTCGAGCTCGGGGAGGGTGCGGTAATTGGTCTGGCAGAGTGCTTAGCAGGGACTCCTTTGGATACGGAGTTTAGCTTTTGTGAAGGGAAATTATCTGTCACTGCGTGGGTGATTGATACGACTGTGGCGCTGACTGCTATTCGTCGACAAAACGTGGGTATCGTGGGGGTTTTGAGGGGGTTAACCGCAGCAATCACTAAAAGCGATGTAAGCGCCCGTTTCGCAAAAAAGTAGCGCCTCAACGAGATTAGCCTTACTCTTTAAACATAGAGCAATGACGCCAGTTATCACTAGCGTTTGTGACGTAACTGTGCGAATTCCACCAAGATGGACAAGACAGACCCGACTTTAGTGACAAATCTGATAAACGAGACAAATTAGCCAAGAATTGAACAAGATTTGGCCGATAGAATTAGCAACGTGTTACGGCCACGCTATGCTCTAGAAGAGCAAATTTAACGTCAAAGTCAACATCAACTTCGCCAACGTCAGCAGATGCTAATGGCCCGACAGACTAGTGTTTGGGTATACAGAGCCAGCGATGTCGGCAGATCAGTTGGGAAGCTCATTTGCATCGGCGAGAATCAGCAGAATTGCTCTTGCTAATCGCTTCCGCTGAAACAATCTTATCTCGTAGACCGTCGAGTCGATCTAGTAAGACTTCGTTCTTCAGGTTCTGCTCGCCAGCCAAATCAGTAGCAATTTCTAGTATATCTCTAGCCAACGTAGGATCATGCAAGGCATCCGGGGAATAGGTAGCTAGCAAAATCAAGTTACGCAATCCGTCCTTGCCTTCTACCTGATTCTCCCAGGCATCCCCGTTTACGTAAGAGATTATTTCACAACGCTTGCGGCCATGAGCAAGAAGAACATGGGTGACAATGTCGTATTCGGGATCAACAATCTCAGAGTGATCAAAATCCTGTCCTTTGAAGCCAATTCCGGTCAGCACAGATGCGTTCAACTTCCCATAGGTGGGGTGCTTTACTGGGAATTGAGAGCCTGCGAACTCGATCTGATGCCATTTGAACTGAACCAGCTATTCCAGCACCTGTCCTGTGTTTGTGAATCCCTTTGTGTTGGGCAAGGGACCAGACCACTCAAAATCCGGTCCAACTGAGCCCGTGCCGACTCTTTGAAGCGAACTGCCAACCACCGTGCTTCCATCGCTCGTAGTAGTAATTTCTGCAACCCCAATGTCGACCGCCAAAAACTCACTGCATGGACCAGAATTGGGCGATAGCCTTCCTTCGTAGCTAAGCAGCTCAACACATACTCCGTTATTGTCGATCAAAGCCATCCCGTCAGGCGCCCCGTTCTGGATGCCATTTGTAGGAAAATCTATTACTCGAAACCCGAAATTAGAACCCGAATCAGTGAGGTTGCCCGTTAAAGCGATAGTGTTATACGCGGAGTCATTGAACCCGTTAAAGAGTACCAACGACCATCCGGTGAGGTCAGTACCGGCAGGGCCCGCAACTTCAACAAATTCGCCTTGATCGATACCGTCATTGTCGTAATGAAACTCATTTATCCAAACAGACGCACCGAGTGGACCATCCGGAAGACTTGTTCCCGGATCCAGTTGCTCTTCATTCTCTGGTAGTTCAGGCAGAAGTGTATCGTCGCACTCATTTTCCCTTGAGGCGATGTAGTCGAACTCTGCTTGATCGAAAAGTAAGTCATTCTGTGCTTTGACCAAGACCCACTTTTTTAAGTAGGTGCAGTGATAGCTCGACTCGTTTGGCATCCACTGGGCTGGATCCAAACTACCTTTGGAGCTATTCGATGCATTACCTACTGCAAGAAACTGATGAGAAGTCTCAGGTTTCGTTCCAGTAACGGTACGTCCAGTGTTTGCAAATATTCTCTGCTCAGATTCAGTCAAGTTTCCAAGGCCGGAGATCCAAGATTCATAAAGGGCAACCACGTGATCAATCTCAACATCGGACGCAGAGTAGTAAGCAATACCATCATAAGGATCGATCCACCTGCCCGAGATTACGCTGCAACCGCTGGAAGACATGACTAGATCGTAATCACCATTACCTGAGTCATGTTGAGCTATCAGAATCTCATGCCGATCGCTGATGCAGTCATTATCGCTGTCATCCCAGGTTGCAGGACGATCGTAATCGGGGGTAACAACTTGACCAATCGCTACGGTGTAGCCAAAGAGCGACCCGATGTTAGATGGTTCCTCCGAGTCACCGGGTTCACCTATTGTTTGATCTTCATTAATCTCACCGCGTGAACTCAGGCGCGGCCCTACCCAAACAAAATCCTCAGCTTGACGGCCAGAGCCCGTACGCTGTAGTGAGTAATCAGCTGACACGTTTCGTTCAAAAACCCCGATATCCTGCGCTGAGACATTATTGCATGGCCCACCACCTTCTGCGGTCATGTCTCCTTCGTAAGCTATAAATTCCAAGCATTCGTTATCAGGGGACACGAGCCCAAATCCATCTGGCGCTCCGTTTTGCAAACCTTCTGCGTCAAATGCAATAGTGCCGAACCCGGTCCCATCCTGATTCGGGATAACGCCACGTAAGCGAATGGCACCGTAGTAGCCGCTTTGTCCTCCCGAATAAAGCGCGAGTAAATAACCTGTCAAGTCGGTACCCGCTTCTCCCATAACCTCAATGAATTCATTGCTATCGGTGCCTATGTTGTCGTAGTGGAATTCATTGATCCAAAGAGTGGGACTAGAGCCACCACCGGGCGTTTCGCCCGTCTCATCATCGGAGGGGTCGTTTAGCACTGTAACCTCGACATTCGCTACTGCCGTGTCTACACCATCACTAACGCTTGCCTCAAATAGGTAGATGTTATTTTCGTCTACATCAAGCGGCGCCTCGAAGTCTGGAGCCTCTAGAAAACTTATAGTCCTTCCGGAAATATCGAAATTCTCTGAGTCAGCGCCAGACAAAGAGAACACTAATGCATCTCCGTCGGCGTCAGTTGCGGTCAACAAGCCAACCGTTGTTGATCCTGCCTCAGTGACTTCAAACACAATAGGACCTTCATCGAAAACAGGCGGTGAGTTTGACACCGGATCATCTGATGTATCGTTGGTAACCATGATCGTGACAGTGACTTCGGTAGTAAGGCTGGTATCACTGGCGGCAACAATTAGATCGTATTTATTATCAGAGTCCGAGTCTGTCGGAGCTTCAAAATCCGGTGATTCAAGGAACGAGAGATACCCTGTACTGTTGACCGAGAATCTGCTCGAGTCAGACCCAGACAATTCATACCGCACCTGATCGCCATCAGGATCCGAGGCTGCGACAGATCCCACACGTATTGCCCCTTCTTGGACCTCGAATGTGTACTCGGACGCCGCGAAAGTCGGGGGCGCGTTTGAGACCGGCGGGTTAATCGGCTCCGGCTCGACAGGGAGGCTGGTACCGTCGCTGCCATCCCCGCCAGAACCCAAAATCACAAAAAGTAAAGGTATTAACTGCTTATCTACCATCTAATTTAGCCTTATGTATTCACAAATAGGCGTTACGCCTTTGACTCGACGGCGAGATCATTGCAGAGGAATACCTGACGCACCACTGCGCAAGCGTGCTTGTCAAAATAAATTCACAAGATCGTAACACATAGTTCTTATTTCCTTAATCCCCACTTCATGTTAAAAGCACAATCTCTGTACTGCGGTTGTTAATTCACCAACGTGAGGTTTAAAAATGATGGAAAGTCTCTTAACGAATTTAAGAAGCACCGTTCTTGTCTTGTCACTCGGGTTAGTGCTCACTGCATGTGATGATGGTGCTGACGGCGCTGATGGTGCAGTAGGACCAGCCGGCGCGAATGGTGCAGCAGGACCGGCCGGCGCGGACGGCGCGGACGGCGCAGATGGCTCGGACGGCGCGGATGGCGCGGACGGCGCGGATGGCGCGGATGGCGCGGATGGCTCGGATGGCTCGGATGGCTCGGATGGCTCGGATGCCAATACCGCGATATCACTTAAGCTAGTGGGTAGCACCGCGGCTTTACCCGAGAACTTTGACGAATCTGCAGCTGAAATTGTTGCCTACCATGCGGCGTCACAAACAGCATATTTAGTAAACTCAAACCTAAAACAGGTTGACGTGGTCGGGATGGCAGATCCTACGTCACCAACCGTGACGGCCAGCGTCGATGTCGCTGCAGATGTGACGGCGAATGTCACCAGCAACGCGCCTTTACAGTTGGGCGGAGTCAACAGCGTTGACGTGTATGGCGATCATATGGCCGTGGCGATCGAGGCGGACCCCAAACAAGATGATGGGTACGTAGCATTTTATTCTGTTGCTGGCGGTAGCCCCAGTTTTGTATCTGCGGTCAAAGCGGGGGCTCTTCCTGACAAAGTCGGATTCAGCCCTGACGGCAATTACGCGGTTGTGGCGAATGAAGGCGAACCCAGCGATGACTATTCAAATGATCCCGAGGGAAGCATCACTGTCATCAACGTTTCTGGTGGCTTTCAGTCGCCTACAGTAGCCACTGCCGACTTTACGGCGTTCAATGACGGCGGTACGAAAACATTGACGGGCCCCGTCCGCATCTCGCCCAAGGCAACGGCTGCTCAACCTGAGGCGCCGGCTCCATCAACACCCTGGATTAATGAAATTCATTACGACAACGATGGGGCAGACTCGGGCGAGTTTGTAGAGTTTGCTGCGCCGGCTGGTTTTGATACTACCGGTTATCGATTTCAGCTGATAAACGGGAACGGCGGCGCGCCTTATGCAGGCAACACTCTCGACGCCCTGAATAAAACTACCTCGGGCGGGTTAGATCTTTATGTTGTCAATCGCCCGGCGAACGGTATCCAGAATGGTTCGCCAGACGGAGTCGCACTGTTGGGCCCTGGAGTAGATGTCACCTCTCAGACCGATGACACCTGCGACCTCCTGTTAAGCTATGAGGGAGTAATCAGCAACGCCACCGGCATTTGTGCCGGCGTTACCTCAACAGAGATGGATGTTGTGCAGTCTTCATCAAACCCGGTGGGGCAGTCTGTTCAGCTGACCGGCACGGGCGATGGTTTCGGTGACTTTAGCTGGGTAGCCGCGGCCAATACAAATGGCACTATCAATACGGGACAAACCTATGAAGTGCCAGCTGTCGCAAGCTTCACTGCAATTACCGTGGCACAGGACCTGGAGCCTGAATTTGTCGCCTTCTCAGCCGACGGCGGGACTGCCTATGCGACGCTACAGGAGAACAATGCAGTCGCCATTATTGATTTGGCCACAGCGGAAGTGACCGACGTATATGGCCTAGGCTTCAAGGACTACAGTCTTCCCGGTAACGAAATTGATGCAAGCGATAGAGATGATCGAGTCAATATTAGAAATTGGTCAGTATTTGGCACCTATCAGCCCGACGGATTCGATGCCTACGAAGTCAATGGCACCACTTACCTTGTTACAGCTAATGAGGGAGATGGCAGAGAGTACGAGTCAGACTCCGGTGACTATATAGATGAGATTCGGATAAAAGATCTCGTGGCGACACAGTTCACTGACGAACTCAACGAAAAGCTCGGCACTGGATTTCAGGATGACGAAAATCTCGGCAGACTTCTTGTCATGACCGATTTAGGACTGGTTGATCCGGAATCCTGTTCATCGCTTCCTGTCACGGGCCAACCCATTGACAGTAACGATAATGCTGTCGATGGCTGTGTATATGAGAATCTCTACTCCTATGGCGCTCGATCGTTCACGATTTGGAATATGGATACAGGGAGACCTGTTTTCGACAGTGGCAGCGATTTCGAAGTCATTACAGCTCAGCAGTTAGGTTCATCGTTTAACGCAAGTAATGATGAAAACGATGGTGACTCTCGCTCCGATGCCAAGGGTCCTGAGCCTGAAGCTGTTGAGATAGCAGTCATTAACGACAACACGTTTGCCTTTATTGCGCTAGAAAGAGTCGGCGGTGTAATGGTGTACAACATCACGAATCCTCAAAGCGCCGAGTTCGTGCAGTATGTAAATCCGCGCGATTTCGACGCAGACAATACCGCTGTCGAAGCCAATATGGCGGGTCCGTTAGGTCCGGAGGATATCAAGTTCATCACTCAAGACGGTGAAATGTATCTCTTAGTATCTAATGAGGTATCAGGTACCCTGAGTGTATACAGCGTTACCGTACTTTAAGTAGAGTCGTTAGCCCCAAGCCCGCTCAAAGCGGGCTTTTTTATGTTTGGAGGTTTAATACACTCTCAGAATGGCGAGGCCAGTTGAAGAAGGGGACGACAGGAGCGTCTTGTCCGCCAGAGTAATGACGATTGAAGACGATCCGCCTAGTCTTACCAACACCAAAAACCCGCCTCTAGGTGGGTTTTTTGGTTTTGGAGGAGGTTCGTTTGGATGAGAAACGGGTTTGTGGTGCACCAAGCCAGGTAAAAAAAGCCCAACAACAGGTTTTTATTCACCAGTCTCCATCGGTCACTTGCGCACATGAAAATAGTTCAATTGGGAGCCTTGCAGATGTATCTTGAGGCCTCTCGAGGCCCTCGCATTGGAATGATTTGTTGTGCGCATCGCTACAGGAACTCTGTTCACACTACGCACGTCACTGCTGCTGTTAGCACAGAGCAGTCATGCAGCTGAACCGATGGAGGAAGTGCTGGTTTATGGTCGAAGTACCGACCAAATCGGTATTGCCACCAGCGCCTCACAAGGTTTCGTAGGCTTGGATGATATTGACCCACCGCCACTCCTAAGAGTTGGAGAGCTTGTGGAAGCCGTGCCTGGTATGACAGCGACCCAGCACTCAGGGACCGGTAAGGCCAATCAGTATTTCTTACGCGGTTTCAATCTGGACCACGGAACGGACTTTTCCGCGCAACTCAATGGCATACCTCTGAACATGAGGACCCATGGTCATGGGCAAGGTTATCTTGATCTCAATCCCATTATTCCTGAACTGGTGACAACTATCCGCTATCAGAAAGGTCCCTATTTGGCCCGAGATGGCGACTTTTCGTCAGCAGGAAGCGTTCGTTTTGATTACGGAGCTAATATGACTGCCCCACTTTTAAAAGTGAGTGCCGGTAGCTTTGGTTATCGCCGATCACTGATCGCAGCGAGTAACGACCGGTACACGGTGGCCGCGGACAGCACGCGCTACGCAGGCCCGTGGGCGCTCGATGAAAACCTCCGCCAAAACAAGGGGCACTTTGGCTGGACCTTACCGATTGAAGAGACACAGAGCAGACTTGAATTAGACTACTATGACTCGAGTTGGCGAGCCACGGATCAAATCCCTCAAAGAGCAGTGGCGCAGAATCGAATATCATCCTCGGGCTTCATCGACCCCGACCTGGGTAGTAATAGTCGTCGTTACAGTCTGAACGCGTCGATGTCTGACAATACGACAGACGGGCGTCTCTATGCCGTTTCATCCCAGTTTCAGTTGTTTAGTAATTTCACCTACTTCCTAGAAAATCCCGATGTTGGTGATGAGTTTGAGCAGGTGGATGAACGAACCCTCTGGGGGGCAGATTTGAGAAGCGCTATGATATGAGCGGCCATCTCTCGATGTCTGCTGGCCTCGAATTTCAGTACGACAATATTTCAAGGTTGGAACTTAACAGCACCTCATCGCGACTCCGCGTTCGTTCAATCAGGGATGACGCTGTCGATCAAACATCGATCGCCGGATTTATTGATGCGGACTGGAAAGTAAATGATCACTTGCGTGCAAATATCGGTATGAGAGTCGATGACTTCGAAGCTGATATCACCGCCAATCAAATAGCGAACAGTGGCAAAGCGTCTGACAGGCAAATCAGCCCTAAACTAAACATCGCGTATCGCCTCTCTGAGACATTAGAATTCTATGCCAACGTTGGACGAGGCATGCATTCCAACGACGCTCGCGGTGCTGTGATTTCTGTCGACCCAAATACAGACGAGAGTGCTCAGTCAGTCCCTTTACTCGTCCCATCAACCGGACGCGAAATTGGAATTCGCTATGAACATGGCGATGCACTCAAGTTCACCGCAACTGCCTTTGATATTGAGCTCGATTCAGAGTTAGTTTTCGTCGGTGACGCGGGATCCACTGAAGCCAACGATGGATCTGTTCGGCGCGGCCTCGAGACAACAATTTTCATCAACGCTGGACCAAAATTTCAGTTTGACGTTGCCTACACCAAAACGCGGGGCAAATACTTGAACGCGCTCCCAAGGTTCAATGCTATCCCTGGGTCTATTGAGACCACTCTGGCTGCAGGTATTAACTCGAGATGGAATGACAAACTTACCACGAGCATCAGGATTCGCTATCTGGGCGGGGCACCGCTGCTTGAAGACAGAACGATACAGAGTGGTAAATCGCTTCTAGCTAACGCTGCTGCAACACTCGAGCTAGGACAAACCGGAATAAAGCTTGAGGTACTCAACTTACTCGACAGCGACGATATTGATATCGCCTACTACTATGAGTCGCGATTATCGGGGGAGCAGCCCGAGGGAGTATCCGACATTCACTTCCACCCTCTTGAGCCAAGGAGTCTTAGACTCACAGTTGAGCGATCTTTTTGAGATGATTCTCTTGACCCAGCCGATTCATAGGCACCAAAGCCCGGTGCTTCGCTCAATGTAAAAACCGTCACAAAACTCTTCTACCTTTGTTGTAATTCATATCGAGAAACCCTGACACCGGCTTTGCATAGAACACAAAAATGATCGATCAATTGCGGGCAGAGCTCTTCGCAGCTGAGCCATCGAACACGCTGTATCACTACACGTCATTGCAAGGTTTAATGGGGATTATTGAATCGCGCACCCTCCGGGCTTCAGACGTGCGATATATGAATGATTCCACCGAACTGAAATACGCATTTACCCTACTTCAGGCCGCTATTGCGTCGAGAACGTCGGAGCACTCACAGCACGACGAGGCGCTATTATTTTTCTCAACTTGGTTGCGTGATCAGATCAATAAAGGGCCCATGCTGTTCTCTGCCTCATTCCGCGCAAACGGCAACCTTTTGAGCCAGTGGCGCGGCTACGCGAGTCATGGAAAAGGAATGAGCCTTGGGTTTAATCCGGGCGCCATCAAGGCGCTCGCGACAGAACAACACTTTTCTTTGGGTCAGTGCCTTTATGACCCAAAAAAGCAGTCAAAGATAATCGAAACCATTATCGACAGAGTGCTGGCGATTTGTGCAAGTAGCACGTGCTTGAGTACTTCATTCGATCAACTCGAAGGCGACTTACTCGGTATTTGTGCTCTATTTAAGCATCCGGCTTTTGCAGAGGAGCAAGAGTGGCGCATTGTTTCGCAACCATACGCCTCTCCTCAGAGCCACCCAATTGGGTTTCGAGAGGGCAAGGCGATGCTAGTGCCCTTCTACCAGTTTAATCTTGCTCACGATGGCGCGGTGCGGCTAGATCACGTATTTGTTGGACCTACCCCTAATGCTGACCTGTC
>NTKA01000018.1 GCA_002456975.1 Halieaceae bacterium MED-G27 | reverse complement strand
CCAAGGCCCGGTCTAACCCGTGGACTAGCTATCAGCTATTACACAGGCGATACCACGAGATCACCCAAGGCAGCGGCCTGTCTGGTGGAGACTGAAGCTAAGAAAGGCGCAGCTGATAGAGCCGAAAAAAAAACGCTGACCAAAGGAGAAGTGACCCAAGACTATGCTCAGCGCAGTAGCGGCGCTGCGATCAGGGAATATCGCATCGCGGTAGCGACGACCGCGGAGTACGGACAGTTTCACGGTGGTGACACCAGTTTTGCGCTTGCCGCGGTGGTCAGAACGATCAATCGAGTTGACGGCATTCTGGAAAAAGAAATGTCTATCAGTCTGAAGCTAGTGGACGACAACGATAAGATCGTATTTGTGGATCCGGCGTCTCAACCTTTTTATGGCAATGACGATGCATACACGCTGATTGATGAGTCACAGGCGCAAATTGACGCGATTATTGGATCAGATAATTACGACATAGGGCATACTTTCTCTACCGGGGCAGGCGGCCTCGCGCAGCTTCAATCTGTCTGTCGCAATGGCGATAAAGCGCGTGGCGTGACCGGGAGTCCTCAGCCGGAGGGAGATCTTTACGATGTCGATTACGTCGCTCATGAGATCGGTCACCAGTTAGGAGGCAACCACACCTTTAACGGGTCGGCCTTGAGCTGTGCTGGGGGCAATAGGAACGCGCTAACGGCTTATGAACCGGGAAGTGGCTCCACGATACAGGCCTACCCAGGCCTTTGTGCCAGCGACAATCTTCAGGGAAGCGTGGATCCGATATACCACTCAGAGAGCTTCGATGAGATGTACGGCTACGTCTCCCAAGGCTTGGGTCAGTTCTGCGGAGAACTCATATTGACTGGTAATACGGCGCCAGTGGTCAACGCTGGGGAGGACTACACGGTACCGAAGGGGACGCCTTTAGTAGTGACAGGTGCAGCGTTCGATAACCAGCAGACTGAATTGACATATTTATGGGAGCAGCGCGATTTAGGGCCGCAAGCGGCGCTATTCGCTGAGGATGATGGAAAAATTCCTCTGTTCAGGGTGCTGACACCCACAGCAAGCCCGTCCAGATACCTTCCTAGCCTTGAGACAGTCGTAAGCGGCAACTTCGACAATTCAGAAAAAATACCGCAAGTGGCTCGTGAGATGGATATGCGGCTGACAGTTCGGGACGGTGCTGGAGGCGTGAACTCAGATGACATGATTATCAATGTTAACGGAGCATCAGGCCCCTTTGCTGTCACCGTCCCCAATGGTGGGGAGGCCGTTGGTGGTTCAAAAACTATCAAATGGGATGTCGCGGGCACTGATCAAATGCCTATCGGCGTTGATCAAGTGGAGGTCTTACTGTCGACGGATGGTGGTCAAACGTTCGATACGTCTCTGGGAGTGACAGCCAATGACGGCTCGCACACGGTTGTATTTCCGGCCGGGGTTAAATCGCTCAATGCTCGATTGATGATCAAGGCGGTGGACAATATTTTCTACGACGTCTCTGACAGTAATTTCGACCTCGATGCTGACCGAATTTTACCCTCCGCGCCCGTGTCAACGTCGATAGAAGCTACCAATGGTGGAGCCATCATTAACTTCAGTCCCGGCGCCGACAACGGGGCGGTCATCACGGGCTACAGCGCGACCTGTACATTGCCCGATACCGAAGAAAGTTCATCCTACAGTGCGTCGCCGGAAGAGTACTTTGATGAGTTCACCCCTATTACTTCTCAGTTGGAGATTGACGATTCGATAGCAATTGAGCCCGGCGGTCTCCGAGTTTCTATCGATATTACACACTCTTACAGGGGGGACATTGTACTGGCGCTGGTGTCGCCAGCCGAGACTCGAGTGCAGCTCCTGTTACAGGATGGGGGCGATAACAGTATCGATCTTGTGGGAACCTATCCCACAACCCTCGCGCCTGAGGAGTCGCTTGACGGATTTGTGGGTGAAGACTCGAAGGGTACGTGGACCCTCGACGTGAGTGATTATTTTGAAGATGACACCGGTGTTTTAAATTCCTGGGGTATCACGCTGGTGACAACTACCCTTGGCGACGAGGTCACCATATCAGGGACCCAATCACCTCTCACTCTGAGTGGCATGACCAACGGCGAAAGTTATGAGTGCGAAATAATTGCTTACGCGGGCAGCGATGCGAGCGAGACCGTTGTGCTGGGATCAGTGACCCCGGGTTCAGGTGCCACCGACAACGACAGCGATGCCGACGGTGTGAGTGATGCCAATGATGCCTTCCCGAATGATCCGGCCGCATCGGTCGACACTGATGGGGATGGCATGCCTGATGACTGGAATGCGGGAGCGAGCGAAACCGATATTGACGAATCAACGCTTGAGCTAGACACCGATGATGATAACGACGGCTATAGCGATTTAGAGGAGGCTGAGGCGGGCACCTCATCCACCGATGGGTCCGATACGCCAGCACCGAGGTCTCGATTGCTCCTGCTTCAAAGCATAATCGACGCTCTAAAGAACTGATTTAGTCTACGATGGTATGATTGGCAGCGTTGATTTCATTCAGTATTGATCCAACGCTTGCCAGCACTATCAACAGCACCCCGGTGACGCTCAGGTGAGTGCTGTTAGTTGCTATTGGGGCGAGCATTGCGCTCATGGAGTCAGCGATGGGCAGGAAGCTCGCAGCCGCTATTGATAGGAATAAAGCGCCTACGCCCTTTAGCACGCTGAAGGCACGCGCAGGTCGCAATACAATCGCGCCTCGTAGATTAATGTCGTCCGTCATGGCCTATCCCCACACGGGTCCGAGCGTTTGGACCGCTTCTTTTTGCTGGTACGCTAATACCCTACCAATTTGCCGATCATCGTGCACCTAAAGACGGGGTGATGGCGCACGTTGCCTCAGTGAGGGGCATTAACGACTAAGGAGCTGAACGCTATGACTCGAATGATTAATGCCATCCAAATTGAAGCACCCGGTGGGCCCGATGCCATGGAGCTTGTGCAGGTCGCGTTAGCCGCGCCCGCCGATGATCAAGTCACGGTGAGGCTCGCTGCCTGTGGCATCAACCTAATCGATACCTATCATCGATCGGGCCTCTACCCTCTGTCGATGCCCGCACGACTAGGTTGCGAGGGTGCGGGTATCGTCGAGGCCGTGGGGCCCGAGGTAAGCGCTTTAAAAGTCGGTGATCGGGTCGCTTTTGCCATGGCCTCCGGCGCCTACGCCGAGGCGATCAACTTGCCTGAAAGTGCGCTGGTGAGAGTTCCCGACGGTGTCGAGCTCGACGCAGCGGCGGCGATTCTACTCAAGGCGATGACGGTTGATTATTTGTTCAACGATACCTTCCCACTGTCGGGTGGTGAGCAGGTGCTATTTTATGCTGCGGCGGGAGGGGTAGGCCTTATTGCTTGCCAGTGGGCAAAGCATTTGGGAGTTGACTTGATCGGTACTGCCAGCACCGCCGCCAAGTGCGAACTGGCTCGGCAGCACGGCGCGATAGATTGTCTGTTGAGCGGCGATGAAGATTTAGCCGAGCAACTTCGTGATATCGCTCCACAGGGCTTCCCGGTGGTCTACGACAGCGTTGGCAAGGATAGCTACCGGTTGAGTCTTGGCGCCTTAGCCCCCCTGGGCACTTTCGTCAGTTTTGGCAATGCCTCAGGTGCGATCGATGCAGTGGTACCAGGAGAGCTCGCCCTAGGTGGCTCACTTTACTTCACCCGGCCGACACTGGCGACTCACATGATGCGCCCGGGTTGGATGCAACAGTCCGCCGCGCGGATTTTTGAGCTGATGAATAAAGGTGTGTTATCCGTCGAGATCAATCAGCGTTTTGCATTGTCTGAAGCGACAGCCGCGCATGAGGCACTTGAGGCTCGGAAAACTACGGGCAGCTCCCTGCTCTTGCCCTAAATTTTCCCGGTCTCCAGCATCCTCGTTTGAGTTGCAAAATTGAGAGTCTTGATTGAGAGTTTGGGGTAAGGCTGTGATGGCGTAAACCAATAATAAAAAAGGAAGACTCATGAGAGCCAGCTATCAACATATGACGCCGTTTTTGAGTATCGATGAAGCAGCTACGATGCTTCGTATCGCTGAGGCGCGTGGTGTTTTTGGAACTTACGCCGATGAGGCTTTGAACGAAGGACTCGGCGAACAACTACCGCAACGTTTTGACGCCGCCTTTAACTATATCAATCACGGTATCGATGGGCAGGGCAACAATGACGAGCTCTCGGTAGCCGCACAGCGCACCAACTATTTCCGTGAGACCTATGCCTACGGGACCGATATTCAGTCGCCAGGGATTGAGCCCTTTTTTCAGCATCACGAATTAATCGAAGCCGCGAAGCGGGTGACCGACTGCGCGGTGGTAGAACCTGCGATTGTGTATGCGAATATCCTGACGCCGGGTCAAGAACTGGCTATCCACACCGATGTACCCGAGTTTCGAGGCGCAGATCGAAAACGTCTCCCACAATGGTTGTTAGTTGTGATGCTGCATTCGGGTTTGTTTGACGCCTGGCGGGTGCCAATCGCCACCTGCGTATCTTGGTTTGGTGCAAACCCCGGCGGTGCTTTTGCGTTCTTCCCGGAGGGGGCGCAGGGGCCTCGAGAGCGCATCGATGCCAGTCACAATTCAGCTATCCTGATCGATACTGATCGAGTGTTTCATGGCGTTGAGCGTGTAACACCAGTAGGTGACGAGCTGCCTTACATCGATAAGGGCGCGTCGCTGACTTACTTGGGTGATGGGCAATGGCGACTCAAAAATGCCGCGGGTGATGAATTGGCTGATTACAACTGGCAATCACTGCGCTATTCAATTTCCTGGAAGGCTTACTGCTTTCAAAGCGAGCAGGAGCGAGCGCTTTGGGCCTCTGGAACGGATGATCTTACGGTCGACCAGATCCTCGACACGCTCGAGGCGGAGTGCCGTCGTCTCGGAGTGCTCGAGGGTGAGCGACCCGATCCAACCGGTTTTGCTCAGTTGCTGGTTGGTACTTTTATCGGCTTTCCTCGAGCTGTGGCCTAGAGCGTGACTCGCATGCCGACTATCAGCGTTCGTGAAGCGCAAGCTAAAGACCTCGTTGACTTGGCGCGCTTGTTCGATGGCTATCGTCAGTTCTATGAGTGTGAGCCCGATCTGGCGGGTGCGGCGGCTTGGATGACCGTCAACTTGAACGAGCAACGGTCCACAGTCTTTGTCGCAGAACAAACAGATGCTCTCGTTGGCTTTACCCAACTGTACCCAGCACTTTGCTCGGTGGATATGCAGCCCTTTTACATGCTTTACGACTTATTTGTTGATCCCAGTAGTCGTCGCGCAGGGATTGGCAGAGCATTGATGACTACAGCCGCCGATTGGGCGCGGACCCAAGGTGCTTGCCGCATTGATTTGGAGACGGCACACACCAATGTGATTGGTCAGGGTCTCTATGAGAGTTTGGGTTATCAGCAGGATCATGTGTTTCGTAAATACAGTTTGAATTTAACCGAGTAATCACACAACGAGTGATCGACTTTCTAGAGTAGTGAGCTTTGAGCCAAATCCACTTTAGCCCCAAGTAACGCGCAATAACGATGGTGATGACGTGATGACCAAGCAGAAAACCGGGTTTTCCAAGCTTTTATCAGCTGTATTTCTAGTCTTAACAGTGTCGTTCTCACCGTTCGTTTTGTCGTCGGTACCGGGCGAGGAGGGGCCGACTCGTTTTGCGGCCTATGGTGTTGAAATTCCACCGTTAGCCCCCGACCGCGTCGATGAAGGGGCGGGTCCCTTCGATCGGTTGGTAATCGACAATGTGATGCTGGTGGACGGCTTGGGTTCACCGCCTCGAGGACCGGTATCGATTGTTATCTTGGACGATACAATCACCTCGATCGAGGGGAGTGCACCACAACCTCGGGAAGGGGAGTATCGAATCGATGGTAATGACATGACAGCATTGCCCGGGTTCATCGATGCTCACACTCACATTGGGAACCCTTACGAGGGCGTGGTTGGGCCAATTACGCCTCCCGAATATGTGTTCAAGCTATGGCTTGCTCACGGGATTACAACTGTGCGTGAAGCGGGTTCCGTCATGGGTTTGGGTTGGACGGTTGAGCACGCGAAACGCAGTGAAGCGCATAGGATTGCTGCGCCCAGCATCGTTCCCTACGCGATGTTTCCGGGGCAGGGTCTTGGGGCATTGGACATTACCTCGGCAGAGGGTGCCCGTGATTGGGTTCGCGCTGTAAAGAGGCGCGGTGCAAAAGGCATTAAATTACGCGGCGGCACGCGCGAGGCCTTGGCCGCTATCTATGATGAAGCGCAAAAACTGGATTTGGGCACTATGAGTCACCACGACCAGAATGGTGTCTATCACATGAATGTTCTCGATAGCGCGCGACTCGGATTGGATAGCATGGAACATTGGTACGGTTTACCCGAGGCGATGTTCACTGACAGAACCATTCAGGACTACCCAGCTGATTACAACTATGCCGACGAGCAATGGCGTTTTAGCGAGGCGGGGCGGCTGTGGCTGCAAACTGCCCTACCGGACTCTGAGGTCTGGCGAAATACCATTACCGAACTTGTCGAGCTCGACTTCACCCTGGTTCCAACGCTGACGATTTACGAGGCGAACCGCGATGTCATGCGCTCGCGCCTTGCCGAGTGGCACGACGTCTACACCTTACCTGCGCTCATGAATTTCTTTGAACCAGACCCCCGATTGCATGGTTCGTATCACTTCGACTGGACAACGGGTGATGAGGTGGCTTGGCGAAAGAATTTTCAGCGCTGGATGGAGTTCGTCAACGATTACAAAAATGCCGGAGGGCGCGTTGCCGCTGGGTCTGATGCCGGGTTTATCTACAAGGTATTTGGGTTTGACTACATTCGTGAGCTAGAAATGCTTCAGGAAGCCGGATTCCATCCATTGGAGGTAATCCAAGCGGCTACCCGTAATGGCGCTGAGGTGCTGGGCATGGAAGATGAGATTGGCGCGATCTCTGTGGGCAGAAAGGCCGATATCGTTCTCGTCGAGGGCAACCCAGTATCAAACTTCAAATTGCTTTACGGCACGGGTCATCGAAAGCTCAATCGAGAGAGCGGTGTGATCGAGCGCGTTGGCGGCGTGAACTACACCGTCAAAGATGGTGTGGTTTATGATGCGAAAGCGTTGTTGGCTGATGTCAGAGCGATGGTAGAGCGAGCCAAGACCGAACAAGCAACTACTGAATAGTGCTCTCGTTAGCTCGCTTGCGTCAAACTAGCTCGGTGGATACTCACTTGCCCATAACCAATCGATACAGCGTTTAAGGTTCTTGCGATCTCACAGCGCTGCTGATCACTCTGCGAGCGTCGCCACTCCATTGGTAACCTGCTAAGGCAGGGCTGTCCCTCGCATTAACCCTCAGCGAAGGATTTCTCTTCGCCCTCAAGGCCTAGCTTTTTATCGAGCTCGGCGACCCTAGTAGCAATGCGCTCGCGGAGTCCCTCATCGGTGCGGCGATGCAAAATCGTTGCGCTGATGGCACCGGCAAGGCCCAAGAGCGCAAGCCCAAAGAACATCAAGCGATAGCCCTGTTCACCGGGAAAGCTATCGAGCAAGAAGCCCCAGACTAGATAGGCAAAAGCCGAGGGTAGGTAGACGACGAAGGCAGCACAGGCGATGACAGCACCTGAAAATCTAGGTGGGAGGCCCATTTCTCCGAAAGGCGCGAAATAGAGCGCGCGCATGAAGAAAATAACGAAAATCAGTGGGAAGATACCGATCATGGCTACCCAGACCAACGATTGCACCGGTGGCAGAAGCGCCATCGCGAGACCAAAGACAGAAACGAGCAACAACCCAGCGCGCATAGCACCCGTCGAGCCACCAAAGAAGCGATTGGCGATAAAGCCTGCAGGAAAAGCCGATCCAATCCTACCGACCGAGGTCGATGCTATGCCAAAAATCGATATCGCCAATACGGGCAACGTATAAAGTTCGGTCAGGTAGGTGATGTAAAACGGCAAGCTCGTATAGGCAAAGTAAATGAAGAAGCCCGAGAGGCCCGCCATCCAAATCTCGGGCATGCGCAGTGTGAGCTTCATCCCCTCTGCGACTTCGCGAAGTTTTTGGTCGGAGTCGGCCGCGGATTTGAGCAGGTTGTCCCGTGGCAGCACTAGCCAGCAAACAACGCCCAAGATAATCATAATCACGCCGTTGATCATAAAGGCTACTTCCAAGCCGAACACGCTGTATCCCAGCCATGCGTATAACCCGAGCGTCATCGAATTCTGCAGAAGTTCGATGATGCCTCTGCCGCCCTCTAGGAGCCCAAACGCCTTGCCTTGATTCTCATCGGTGGTTGATCGTCTTACCGATGACAGAACGGCTGGCCAGAACGCGCCATCGCACAGAACCGCCAATAGCAAAAAGAGAACACATAGCGTGTAAAAGTCGGAGGTTTTGCCCAGAAAAAAGGTGGTGGCACCACCCGCGATCATGGCAAGCGGAATCAGCATGCGTGGCGAGAAACGATCCTGTGCCCAAGACAGGGCAACGTAGAAAATGATGTGAACGAAACCATAGAGCGACATCAGAAGACCAAACTCGGTCTTCGACACATTCCAGAGCTCGAGCATCTGAGGCAACAGCACGCCCTTCATGGCCAATACCGAGTAGGCGAATTGAGAGCAGAGGGTGATCAGAACGAAATTTCGCACCACCTTGTGGTTGGCAAATATTGGCTGTGGACTCATCAGTGGCACCTAAAAGACAGTGTTTATTTCACGCAGTGTTGGTTTACCACAGCTAAGGCAACTCGGCATCTTTAATTCATTGATCATTCCGTGCCAAGAGAGGTTTCTCCCACTCGAGGCCTTAGGGTAAGGTCGCGTAAGTCAATGGAGATTAGCCAGTGGATATTCATCAGTGGATATTTGCTTAGCGCCGACGAGCAAATTTACGGGCAACAATAATAAGTGAGTAACCGAATTAAATGACAACCAAGGACTCCATATCCGCTGCACCACACGAGCAGTTCTCCAACCGGTATCGCTATTACGTGCTAGCCCTGTTGACACTGGGTTATGTATTTAACTTTGTTGACCGACAGGTAATGACGATTCTTATAGAGCCAATCAAGGCGGAGTTTGGCGCGACCGACACACAAATGGGGGTACTGTCGGGTCTCGCGTTTGCCCTGTTCTACGCCACCCTGGGATTACCTGTGGCGCGTCTGGCCGATCGGTGGTCGCGAACCAAAGTACTCTCGATTTCGATGACCACCTGGAGTGCGGTCACCGCACTTTGCGCTACCGCCACTGGGTTCTGGCACCTTGCTCTTTTGAGGGTTGGTGTCGGTATTGGCGAGGCGGGGGGCACACCGCCCTCCCAGTCTTTACTGGCTGACTACTTCGCACCTGAAAGGCGCGCGTTCGCACAGGGTATTCTCGCCACTGCACCCAATATCGGCATTTTGGTCGGATTGTTTGGCGGAGCCCTTATCGCTGAGGCATTTGGCTGGCGAACCGTTTTTCTTGTTTTTGGCATACCGGGGGTGGTGTTAGCACTCTTGATTTATCTGACAGTGCGCGAGCCCGACAAGGTAGCCAGACCCGAGCAAGACCTTAATTTATGGGTCGCGCTCAAAGGGATCCTAGCGTTGCCCTCATTTAAGATGATTATGTTGGGGGTTGGTTTTACCGGGATTTCTGGCTACGGCCTTGGGGTTTGGTCACCAAGTTTTTTGGTCCGAGTTCACGATATGTCTTTAGTCGATGCGGGCCTCTACCTGGGCTTAATCGGAGTGTTTGGTGGCGGTCTTGGCACCATCAGTAGCGGCCTCATGGTCGATGCTTTGGCAAAGCGGGACAAACGCTGGCAAATGTGGGTGCCGATGATTGGGATTTTTTTATCACTACCAACGCAGCTTGCATTTTTACTCTGGCCAGTAGAACACCGACTGATCGTAGGCGGTGCTGACCTACCATTTGCGCTGATTTTTATGGGGCTATCGGCCATCTTTGCGAGCTTTTGGATCGCACCAAGCTACGCTGCGGTACAGAATTTAGTGCCTCAATACTGGCGCACCCAGGCGTCGGCCATGATGCTCTTGGCTATCAACTTATTAGGGATGGGGTTGGGTCCACTACTCGTCGGCGTCTTCAGTGATATGTTTATCGCTACCGGTAATGAGTCAGTGCGTTACGGATTGGCAGTTGTCGTCAGCCTTTCTCTGGTCGGTGCAATTGCCTACGCGCTTGGCGCTAAACCCTACGCCAGCGCCATCACATCGAAAATCACTTAGACTGATGGCAGGAAATCGAGTAAGTGGGCTCTGTGGTCGTAGGCGAACTATCGAGGAAGTCATGCAAGCTCAAACGCCAACAAAACCGCGGTTAGACCGAGTTGTTAGACAGACTGTGCATGCAGTACTTATTGGTACTCTCGCTGTAGTGGCTGGTTGTACATCGCGAGAAATTGGGTTGCCCTACAGTGTCGTCCCCGAGCAGGTGAGCACCATAGTCTCGGGAGATACCTTGTTGTTTCGGAGTGGACGACGCGTGGAGCTGTTCGGAGCTAACGCACCCTCATTGGATAGTCCTCAGGGTCGCGAATCTCAGGCGGCGCTCGCCGAGATGCTTGCCAATGTGAAGTCTGTTTTTGTCGATTATCGTTTGCCCAATGCCGAAGGGGGGCAGGTCGGGATTGTTTACACCGATGATGGGCGAGATCTCGGTTTTATGATGATCTGTAAAGGCCAGGCTCGCTGGGTCGAAGCATCGGCAGCCCAAGAACAACAGTATAAGAAGTGTCAAACCCAAGCGCGCAAGAATCGCCTGGGTATCTGGGTGAATCGACCTTGAGGTACAGGCATTAGATCAGTTCGATGAGCTGCCCGGGCGATGAAGCTTCCGGTGGCAGTGTCTCAGGGTTTCTTCTTCGCACCACAGTGACCGACGGATCGCGCTTACTGCCATGCGTTTTTGGCTCAAGCATCGCCTAACACCACAGGCCAGTACTAAAGAGCCTAGGCGAGTGCGACCGTCGCTTCGATGACTGGGTCTTCGTTATAGGTCTCGCGGTTGCCCTATCCGACGCGTCAGTTACAATGCTGGATCTGACCTTGTAGCGGCGTTGCTGGATCCGACGTATCAGCGGAGTTGATGCTGCCTGTGCACGGCTCTGATTTCCCGTGCCCACAACCGGTCAGGCGCAAGAAATTGCGGTCTTCTCCCGGCAGCACCAGCGTTTTTAGGCGCCAATAAAATCGACTGCTATTCAGTTTCGCAAACAAGCTTCGCCTTTACTTCACCAACAACAGCCAGGTTCATTTTGGCTCGACCTTGCATGCCTCCCTGAACCTCACAGGCCTGCAGTGTATCTTGAACGATTGACTTCACGACCTCAGCAAACTCTTCCGTGTTTAGGTTCACTAGTTGCTCCGTTTTGGATTTTTTAGCAGCCGTGTCTGGTTCTTTATATTGCGTTGACCATGATGATATCCACCAGCGATCATCCATAAACAGTAGGGATATGCTGTTGAATCCAGCACCATATGGGGCGCCCTCGGATTGGCTTTTAATCTCAAACTCGCTCCATACGTGAGCAATATTGCCAAACTGCTCAACACGTCTATCTACCTCAATTTCGAAAAACGCGGTCTTATACGGGCTAACAATCGAAGCCTGTTCGGTTTTGAAGTCATGCTGTTGCACGGTCCCATCCAAAAAAAACTTTGTAATGAGGGCGTCTTTTGCATGAATGTTTTCGTCCCGTGCTGAATCGTAGACAAAACCTGCGGGGCCTGAGATGACGTCGTAATAAGCATCGATGATTGCAGTGACCGATGATGTATCGTCGGCCGATACCGACGAACTCATGAGCGCGAACATCGCCAACCCACATAATTTTATAGAGCGCATAAGGCCTCGGTTTCGTCGTCGATCATAGATCCAGACAGGACAGTGTAATTTATGGCTCTCGCTTTAGTAACAGGTGTATCGGGCGGATTTTTTGGCGAAGATTAAGCGCTTGTTCCTAGCGTCGAACTCCTGCAGCCACTCTCGGGGTCTTATGCCTTGCAAGAATCGGTCTGTCGATAGCTATCAGGATCTGAAAAATGGCGTGAGCGGTGGGTTAAGGGGTGTAGTTTGGCAGATTGGAAAT
Source organism: Halieaceae bacterium MED-G27 (assembly GCA_002456975.1). Classification (GTDB taxonomy): domain Bacteria; phylum Pseudomonadota; class Gammaproteobacteria; order Pseudomonadales; family Halieaceae; genus Luminiphilus. Next base: position 25,058 of record NTKA01000018.1, on the reverse strand, counting down.
GCCGGAGCTGGAGCTCCGGCATTGGAGAGAGTTAGTTACCTGATGGCATCACCTGATCTTTCAGAGCCATCAAGAAGTTGGCCACAACCATGCCGGCAACCATTACCATGACATTGTCGATGATCGCGTTGATCGGAGCGCCTACCATTGGAATAACGTCTAGGTTATTCGCAAGCGCAGGCATCGCGACGGCGGCAACTGTGTAAGCCATGCGTGCCGTCATATCCGCCATTGGATTCATGAAGCCGTTGACGAGACCAAGCGCGACGAGCACAAGTGCATACTGACCAAAAGCGTTCGGTGCTAAAGCTGCAGCGATGGCAACAATTAGCCCCAAAATGACAATGATTTGATTGGTATTCATAGTTATTTCCTTATCGTTATTACTTGATATCAACGCTCTACCCGCCCCAGAGACACCGATATACCGTGCTCGGTGATGGCTACTCGAGACGTTGATATATCGAAATTAACAGAAGTGGGTGCCGATGAAACGGTAATAATTGGGGTGGCGAATCCTTGCTATTTTGAGACGAAGGGCACGCCTACGCGGTTTGAAAGGGGTATCATTAGCGCACCTTATAGACGAGCTTTTGTTGTGGCAAAAGATGGAACGAGCAGCGCTGATCTGATACCAACAGTGGATGTGGCGAGTGGCAGCAAATTTGTCACTACTGAGGGTATTCACGCCATCAAGGACGGCGTTAAGACGCAGGCCAATCCTAGCCCTCGGGCGAAAAAGCCGGACTTTCTGCGCATGCGTGTTCAGCACTCGCCGAAGTACGGGGCGGTTAAGTCAATTGTTAAAGAGCATCGGCTTGCCACGGTCTGCGAGGAGGCCAAGTGCCCCAACATGAGCGAGTGTTGGAGTGCAGGTACCGCTACCATTATGTTGATGGGCGATGTTTGTACCCGAGCTTGCCGGTTTTGCTCAGTGAATACAGGAAATCCCAAAGGCTGGTTAGACCCAGAGGAGCCCACCAATACGGCACGAGCAGTGCAATTGATGGGGCTGAGTTACGTCGTACTAACCTCGGTGAATCGCGATGATTTGCCTGACGGTGGTGCGCAACACTACGCCGATACGGTTCGCGCAGTGAAAACATTAAACCCCGACACCGGTGTAGAGGCTCTGACCCCGGATTTCCTGGGTTACCAATCATCAGTCGAGACCTTGTTGCAATCAGGTATCGATGTCTTTGCGCAAAACATCGAGACAGTCCGGCGCCTGACGCATCCTGTCCGAGATCCGAGGGCCGGTTATCAACAGACCCTCGATGTACTTCAGTATGCTGCTCAAGCTGACACTGATGTCATCACCAAGACGTCACTGATGCTCGGTTTAGGTGAGAGCGACGACGAGTTACTCGAGTGTATGGATGACTTGAGAGCTGCTGGGGTCGATGTGTTAACGCTGGGTCAGTACCTTCAGCCCACCAAAAACCATCTGCCTGTCGAGCGTTTCGTAACACCCGATGACTTTGAGAGATACCGAGACCTTGGTTTGAGTAAGGGGTTCAAAGAAGTGGTCTCGGGGGTATTTGTCAGATCAAGCTACCGCGCAGAGCGTGTACTTGAATTCAATAATGTTGGTTTGGACGCTGGAATCTGATTGACATGGCTCGGTCGAAGCTTCTGTACCTCACGTCAGCGCAGTCTCGACGCGATTTGCCTGCACTAACTGAGGCAACCTCTTTAGTTCTGGGTATTCTCAGTCGCGATTTTGAAATTTCATTGGCGATTGTGGGTGCTGTTGGCAGAAGCGAGCTCAATGCAATCCGATCTGACCTTGGGATCACGATAGTGACGGGAGGTTTTGACTGGAGCCCTGACGACCCACCGGTGGATGAACGGCTGAAACCCCTTGTCGGTGCAACCAACAGTAAGCCAACAATCAGCGCTCGCCTGTTGTCAGCGGTGCAGAGGCGATCAGGTGATTTCGATTCCGTGGTAATCGACGGTTTGGAAGCGGCACCTTACATACCAGTCGGTATCCCGGGTCATACCGTCTGCTTTTTACAAAACCTGAAATCGCAATCCCCCGAACTGCAGGGTGGGTTACCGAAGCGACGTCGACGCAGCCAAGTCAGGGAAGCGGAGCTTCATTATCTACAACGGATGGATCGCGTATTCGCAACGTCTGAGATGCAAAGCGACTTGTTTGCGTTGGGTCTGCCGCTTGGAAAGCTCGTTGATCAAGCCTCTTTGACACAACGCGGTACACCGATACCGATAAGCTCGGGATTCTCGGGTACCCGTATGCGCATAGGCTACTGCGGGTATCTAGCAGATGAGGCCAACCTAGCTAGTCTTCGATGGTTTCTCGAAAATGTCTGGGACACCATTCGAGACACCATCCCCGGGCTTGAGTTCCACATTGTAGGTGCCGACTCTACAGCCGCGGTCAAACAACTAGCGGCACGATTTCAAGACGTTACCTTGCATCGAGACTCCAAGGAGCATTTGTTGCTCGAATTAGGGTGTCGAGTCGTCGTTGAGCCACTGCTTCATGAAAACCATATCGAGGCAAAGTTATTGAATGCGATGTCGAGGGGGATTCCGGTGGTGACAGCTAGGGAGGCTGTTAGCCGCTCTCACTGGGTAATTGATGATGCTGCTTCAGTGAGTGACAGCCCCACGCACATGGTCCTAAGTTTGAAGCGACTCCTATCAGAAGCAACGCTCTGGCAAGCCATGTCTGATCGAGCTCGCAAGGCCGCAGAACAAGTGGAAGCGTATCATGAGGTAGCGCACTCGATTCGTCGCTACGTATTACAATCGAAACAGTGACAAGTGCGGATGATGGAAAAGGACAGCTGTGACCGAATTTAAGCGAGTAGGCCTCCTCGGACGACGTGAACACCCAGGTGTTTCCAACGTCGTTGCCCATCTACTGGAGTTGCTAGACTCCAGAGGTTTCGATGTTGTGCTTGAGGATCGATTGGCAACCCTGTCTCATTTCGAGACACGGGCGATGCAGCCACGCGATGCGATTGGTGCCAATGTGGATTTGGCGGTTGTGATCGGTGGTGATGGCAGTCTGCTGAGTGCGGCGCGCACACTCGTCAAGCACGATTGTCCAGTGATTGGCGTTAACCGAGGTCGACTCGGCTTTCTTACGGATGTGAGTCCCGATGATGAACTGGTCTCCCACGTAACCAGCGTCCTCGATGGCGATTACACGACCGATACCCGGTTTCTGCTCGATGTCGAGGTATACAGCGATGGACAGTTAACGGGGCAGGCTGAGGCGTTGAATGACGTCGTCGTAAACTCTGGTACCTCGGCACAAATGATCGAGTTTCAACTCCAGGTCGATGACGAGTTCGTCTATCGAATGAATGCCGATGGCTTGATCATAGCGACACCGACAGGTTCGACCGCTTACTCGATGTCGGCAGGTGGCCCGATCATGAATCCGCGCCTCGATGCGATAGCCCTGGTTCCTATGTTTCCTCACTCGTTGACCAGCCGCCCCATGGTGGTTCATGGCGATTCCGAGACTTGCATCGAAATCCTCGACCGAAACAAGATTAGTCCATTGGTGACTTGCGATGGCCAGGTCTCTCTCACCATGAATCCAGGTGACTCTGTCAAAGTACGAAAGAAGTCGCGGCAACTACGGTTGTTACACCCACCGGGCTATAGCTTTTACGCAAGCTGCAGGGACAAGCTACGTTGGTCTGATGCACTCACCTCTTGAGATCCCGCCGCGTTGGCAATCGGTTCCTGCAACCTCGCTCATTATTGCGCTTGCGCTTTTGGTGGCGGCTGCGAGCGAGTTTTTGGGTAAGCCATTTGTTTTAGATTGGCTGGCTTACACCCCGGTCGAGTTCACCGGACGGCGGTTTGAGCTGGTGCCTCCCGGCGATCAGTACTGGAGATATATCACGCCCGTGTTTGTTCATTTCGGCTTGTTGCATCTGGTCTTTAACTGCCTATGGATTTGGGAGTTTGGTTGGAGACTCGAGCGCGGCCTTGGTTGGACTCATTGTCTAGGTATATTCTTGGCGGGCGCCATCGTGGGGAATGGCTTACAGTTTTGGTGGTCGGGTCCGAGTATCTTCGGTGGCTTATCCGGGGTGGTGTATGCCTTTATGGGAGCTCTCTGGTGGTTGGGGCGTGTACGTCCCGGATGGGTTATCCAGCCACCTCAGGCCATTTTCACCTTTATGTGGATTTGGCTACTGGTGGGCCTCACCGGCGTGCTCGAGATCATCGGATTTGGTGCCATAGCAAATGGCGCACATTTCGGCGGACTACTAGCTGGGCTTGGCAGCGCCGCGATCATTACTTCGTTTGATTCGAAGTCAGGGGTTCAGTAGCGATGTCTCAGTCGAGTTATCAGGATACGGTATCGGCCATGCCGCGCGAGCTGTACGACCGCATGGTGGAAGCACTCGCGGTCGGACATTGGCCCGATGGTAGGAGCTTGAGCCCAGAGCAAAAGAAACAAACAATGGAAGCCGTTATTCTCTGGGGGCAACTACATCTGCCTGAGAATGAGCGGATTGGCCACATCGACAAAGGCTCAAAAGCAGGGTCAAATTGCGATGAACCGCAGCCGCTGACTTGGAAGGAGTAGCACGCGCTTGGAGCTAACTGGCAATCTACGAAAAATGACGGCAAAGCTGGGTGACTCGGTCAACTATATGCTGCCGATCGGCGACGCTGAACTTCCTTTGAATGACTTGTTAGACCGCCGCTTGAAGTTATCCTTCGAGGGCGTGATCAACTGCGTCCATTGCGACCGGAAGACCAAAAAAAGCTTCAGTCAGGGCTTCTGTTTCCCCTGTTTTAGGCGTTTAGCGGCTTGTGACAGTTGTATTGTCAGCCCAGAAAAATGTCATTTTGATGCGGGCACTTGTCGAGAACCAGACTGGGCCGAGTCCCACTGCCTCGTCGACCACGTGGTATATCTTGCCAACACGTCGGGAGTGAAGGTCGGGATTACGCGTTCAACCCAAATTCCTACCAGATGGATTGACCAAGGGGCCACGCAGGCGAAACCTATTGCGCGAGTATCGCACCGACATCTCTCAGGTTTGCTTGAAACCACATTGGCAAAACACGTTGCGGATAAAACCGCTTGGCAAACCATGCTGAAGGGTGATGGCACGCCAGTTAGCCTCGAGGATCGTCGTCGGGAATTGATGTCGCTGTGTGCGACAGAGATCGAGGCGCTTCAGACTCGCTTTGGTTTGCAGTCTTTGACCTTGCTAGAAGACGCTGAAGAGACCTCTATTAGTTTCCCAGTGCTGGCTTACCCAGAGAAGGTGAGTGCGCATAATTTCGACAAGAATCCAGTCGTCGAGGGGCGCTTAATGGGCATCAAAGGACAATACCTCATGTTCGACACTGGGGTACTTAACATTAGAAAGTTTGGCGGTTACCGCATCGCAGTGGAGATAGGACAAGCATGAGAGATGGCGCGCCAAAAACGATTTACCGCAAGGACTATCAGGTTCCTGACTTTACTATTACGGAGGTCGATCTAGCATTTGATATTCGATCCGGTTCGACCATTGTCCGTAGCGAGCTTGCGATCAGTCGTACCGGTGCGCATCAGCGTGATCTCGTGCTCGATGGGGTAGACCTCGAGATTCAATCAATTGCCATCGATGGCCGGGTCCTAGATGCCTCGGAGTACAGCTATGCGGCCGGAAAACTCTCGATTCCCGCCGTTGGCGATCAATTTACCTTTGCTGCCACCGTAGAAATATCACCCGAGACCAACACCTCGCTGGAAGGCTTGTACCGATCCAGAACCATCTATTGCACACAGTGTGAAGCTGAAGGCTTTCGAAAAATCACTTTTTTTACCGATCGGCCCGATGTGTTAAGCACCTATCGCGTATCGGTTGAAGCGGATCAGGGCGAATGTCCGATTCTGCTGAGTAACGGTAATTTGGTCGAAGGGGTCGATCTTGATAATGGTCGACATCGAGCAGTATGGCAGGATCCTCATCCGAAGCCTTCCTATCTATTTGCCTTAGTTGCCGGTGATTTATCGCTAGTCGAGAGCGACTTCGTGACCAAAACCGGTAAACAAGTGGCCCTCAAAATTTGGGTGGAAGAGAAAGATGTCGGGTACTGCGACCATGCCATGGAATCGCTGAAAGCCTCAATGCGATGGGATGAGGATGTGTATGGTCTGGAGTACGACCTCGACCTTTTCAATATTGTTGCCGTTGATGACTTCAACATGGGCGCGATGGAAAATAAGAGCCTGAATATCTTCAATACGTCCTGTGTTCTCGCGCATCCCGACATCACCACCGATGCGGGTTACCAGCGAGTCGAAGGCGTCGTAGCGCACGAGTATTTCCATAATTATTCGGGAAATCGGGTGACCTGTCGTGACTGGTTCCAATTAAGCCTGAAAGAGGGGTTCACTGTTTTTCGTGATTCGGAATTCACTGCCGACATGAACTCGCGAGGCGTTAAGCGTATCGAGGACGTTGCCTTCCTTAGGACGCATCAGTTCACTGAGGACTCGGGACCAATGGCACATCCGGTCCGACCAGACAGCTTCATCGAGATTTCGAACTTTTACACGATGACCGTCTATGAGAAGGGTGCCGAGGTCGTTCGCATGCTTTACACCCTGTTGGGTGCCGAGCGCTTTTACGAGGGATCCACACTTTATTTTCAGCGCTTTGACGGCAAGGCGGTGACCTGCGATGACTTTGTTGATGCAATGGAAGAAGCCTCCGGTAAAGACCTATCGCAGTTCAGGCGCTGGTATGAACAGGCTGGTACCCCCGAGATCACTGTCGATGAAGTTTATGATGAGCAGAAACGAAGCCTGCGATTGTCGATATCTCAGCACAATCCACCGACACCCGGTCAAGACAATAAGCCACCGCTTCATATACCGATCGAAGTGGCAATTTTGGTCGATGGACAGCATCTTGATCTCGATGAGAAAGGCCGCAGCAGGGTTTTAGAACTCACCGAGCAAGCGCAGTGCTTTGAATTTGAAAATATCCCGGCAAAGCCAGTGGTCTCGTTGCTCCGAGGCTTCTCCGCACCAGTTCGACTTCAGAAAGAGAGAACGGAAGCCGAGTTAACGACCTTGATCGCCTACGACGACGACCCATTTGTGCGCTGGGATGCGGGTCAAACACTTGCATGCGCCGCTATCGATGCGGGGGGTAATGTCACGAGTGACGCTTACGTTGAGTCACTGCGTGCCGTGTTGTCAGGATCGCTCGAGTCGGCCATGAAAGCGCAACTTCTTGCACTGCCGTCAGAGGCTCTGTTGGCTGATCGTGCCGCACAAACCGGGCTAGTCGATGTTCATGCGATTCATTCAGCTCGGGAGACACTGATGTCGATGCTTGGCGATGCATTGTCATCACAACTTTCCGAGATCGTAGATAAGGCCTTAAAAAATCCGGCGCCATATCAACCGAGTGCGGCTCAGGCCGGTGAGCGGATGTTAGTGCATGCCGCATTGTCATTTTTGATGGCTGCCGACGGTGGTGTACTGGACAGTGCTCAGCAGATGTATGCTCAAGCTTCGAATCTTTCCGACCGACTCTGCGCTGCTCGCCTCATTATCAATCACGGTGATGAGGCGCATCGGGCTCATGTGGTCGAGGATTTTTTCGGCAAGTGGAAACACGAGAATCTAGTCGTAAATCAGTGGTTTATTCTTCAGGCGACGCGTCCGGGAGCAGATACGGTTGATTTGGTGAACGCGCTAACCGAACACGAAGCCTTTGACTGGCGAAACCCGAATAAGGTTCGATCGTTAATCAGCGCTTTTGCCACTGCTAACCCGACAGCATTCCATCGGCTCGATGGTTCGGGCTATCGACTACTGGGAGGTGCGGTTCAGCGCTTGCAGGCCGCTAATCCACAAATAGCGTCTCGCATGCTGACACCGTTAACCCGCTGGCGACGATATGGCCATGGTCAGGACTTAATGCGCGCCGAATTGCAGGGGCTTGCAGCCATGCCAGATTTGTCACAGGACGTATTTGAGGTAGTCCAGCGATCGTTGGCTGACTGAGTTGAGGCCTATAAACAGTCTCAGGGATTCATGCGGGCCGAATTGCAGGGGCTTGTAGCCATGTCAGATTTGTCACAGGACGTATTTGAGGTAGTCCAGCGATCGTTGGCTGACTGACTCGAGGCCTATAAAGGGCCTTAGGGAATTATGTGGGCCGAATTGCAGGGACTTGCAGCCATGCCAGATTTGTCACAGGACGTATTTGAGGTAGTCCAGCGATCGTCGGCTGACTGAGTTGAGGTCTATAAACAGTCTCAGGGAATTATGCGGGCCGAATTGCAGGGGCTTGCTGTGATGCCGGATTTATCTAAGGACACATTTGAGCTAGCTCAGCGATCGTTAGCCGATTGAGGCCGTATCGAGAGGCGATTACCGAGTAGGGTAGAGCATCGATAGAGGCGCCTCACCACTATTTTTTGGCACAGCCTCTTCACTGATTGCAGCAAACAGACTGTCGCCATTCCATGAGTCCTTACTCGAACCAAACAAAACCGCATCCAATACTTCCAGTTCTTGCGACAAACGTGGGCTAGCAACTGCCCGCACGTCATCGAGGGTTCGACAGCGAACGGCGAAGTGAAGCGATGCCCATTGCAGGATCAAGGATCTCGCCGACACCGGATCTGATTTTTTTGTCGCGGCTTTGATCGCACTGACCAGCGGTCGCAAACGCTGCTCTATTTGGTTGCTCTCTGAGGGGTCGTCCTCAGGCTGGCCACGCCACCACAAGAACGCCATCACAGCGGTGGCAAGCCAGCCACTGATGGCTACTAGCCATAGTAGTAAACCACCCGACGTGGTTGCCCGTGTGGATCGAGATGTATCAGCCAACTCAGTGACTGGAATATCCACCTGAGGCGAGTCGATGCTGATGGTCGTCGACGGTAGGCGAGCATACTCCAAAGTATCGGTTTGGGTGTTCCACCATGGCACAGACACTTCGGGGAGTGTCCAGGTGCCGCCGGTGCTCGCCACAATAGCTTCGCTTCGTGTTCGGGTGCTGACGAAACCCTCATTTTGTTCGATCTGATCGCTAGATTCCTGATCGGGATAGATACGAATGCCTGTGGTGCCGGCTGCGCTACTCATGCTAGTTAAGGAGGGTAGTTGGCTGCTCAGCAGTCCCGCGGCCGTTAATGTCAGCGTGCGTGTTGATGAATCACCGACGGCCATGGTTTCGGGTGCTGTCGACCAAGATTGAGTCAGGTCCAGTGATGATGCCGGTAGCCAGACATCTCCCGGGAATGCCGCAGGAACTGGCTTAACCTCGATCGCTTTCGCGTCAACGGTTAATACAAACCGCTTTCCTAAACGAGCACCCAGTAGCGAGCGTCCGGGCAGTACCTCCCGAGCTGTCAATGCAAGCTCAGGTATTTCCATTAGACCGCGTTGCTGAGGGTAGACCGCGTAACGAAGTTGCGTCACCCGCCATAACCGCCCGTTGATCTGCCGCTGAAAGTTACGCCGTGACAACTCCTCAACAATCGCGCCGTCGATATTGATGGGAGTGACCTCAGCACCATCGAGGTTAATCGCTTGCTCTACCGTCACGGTCAGTATGAGTTGCTCTTGGATGTAGACCTCGCTCTTACTGATTTCCGTGCTGAAACGAACCGAGTTGTCCCCAGAATCAGCCACGGTCTGAGGTTGCACCGTAATAGCGATTGGCGTGGTCCTTTTTCCACCTGCGCTGAATGCTGGTATCGACAACACGCCGTCACGTAAGGGCATTAAATCGAGCTCGATCGAGCGTGTCGTATTGCGTTGTCCATTGATGAAAGAGGTGTTGGTGGAACTCCCCGATGATAGGATTTCCCAGTCGAATTGGAGCGCCGACAGGTCGATTTGATCGACTCGATCACTGCCATCGCCTGACAAAGTGAGCCGGATAGTCTCACCCATACCGATGGTCTTACGGTCGACACTTGCGCTTAACTCCGCGTGCGCCAATGCGCCCCAAAACAGCAAGCAGAGGTAAACACCAAGCCGTAATAATCTACCAACGAATATCTTCATCGGGTTCCTCTCCATCGCGTAACCGCTGCAATGATTGATATCTGAATTTCCGCCGTAACAAGCCGCCGGGATCATCGGGCACCCTGCGCAGCCACTGCTCCAAAGCCTGTTGCTCTTCGAGCGCTTCACTGAACTTAGCCATTTGTGCCTCGGTAGCAGCCTCGAGATCTGAGGGCTCCACCGGCTCAGGCATTTGCTCCTGCTCGTTGCCTTCTTGGTCCATCGGTGATTGGTCGGATTCTGATGAAGAGCCTTGCTGTTCGGAGTCGCTTTGCTCGGAGTTTTGATCTGAATTTTCCGAGTTTTCACTGTCCTCAGATTGGTCTGATGAGTCTTCACCCTGATCGCCAGATTGCTCTTCTGATTGTTGCTCTTCTTGCTCGAGCAAAGCCTCGACAATGGCTTTATTTTTTTGTGTGTCTTCGCGATCGGGCGCGATCGCGAGCGATGCATCGTAGCTTTTCAATGCACCTTTCAAATCACCCGCGAGCGCTAGTGAGTTGCCGCGGTTGTAATGAGCATTGGCACTATCGTTTTGACCAAACTCTGCAGCCGCAGAGCGGTAATCGCCAGCCTGGAAATGCGCAGTACCTCGCCAATCTGGATCTTCAAAGCGTTGAGCAGCCGCTGCAGGGTCTCCATTTTTTAGGAGTTCTGAAGCCTGCTGATCAGGTGTTGACCAAAAGTCTGTCCAAGCGCTTGCAGAGGCAGTGTCGGGGAGACCAAAGAGTATCCCGACTAGCACAACTGATAGCGCGCCTCGTCTAAAGAGAGGCAACAGGAGGAGGGCCGCCAACAAGGCCAGCCAGTGGCCTTCATCGATCCAGGTGTCGGTTTTTCTCTCCAGAGAGTCCGAGGCTGTGACCGACGACGGATTGATTCGCAGGAGTTTTTCGACATCCGATTCGTCGACGCTAATCGTTTCGAGTCGGGCGTCTAGGCTCGAGGAAATAGCACTGAGATTCTGGACGTCGAGTGTCGGGATGACGATATTGTTGTCACCGTCTCTGAGAAAGCCACCGGAAGGAATTGGCACTGGCGCACCCGATTCAGTGCCGACTGCCAGGATGCTGAGCTCACCACCCACATCGGTCATTGCTGACCGAACTGCTCCTTCATTAATCTTGGGCAAACCATCGGTCATGAGTAGCACCGAGCCATTAGTCAGGCCCGACGTGGCTAACAGATCGGCCGCCAACAGTAGCGCCTGAGTGGGGTTAGAACCTTGAAGCGGCATGATTCCTGGGTCGAGAGCCGATAACAGATTTTCAATGGTGCGTGTGTCATCGGTTAGCGGCGTCACTACGTGGGCATCCCCGGCAAATACGACGAGGCCTGTTACTCCCTCGTCTCTCTGGTCAAGAATATCCAGAACCTTCTGTCTTGCCCGTCTGATACGACTAGGTTGAACATCCTCAGCCCACATCGACTGACTTAAATCCAGCACAATGACCAGCGCATCGGCTCTTTCGAACACGGGTAGCTCGGCGCGCTCAAGGCTGGGTCCCGAGGCGGCAAGAATTAGAATCGGCAGGGCCAGCCACCAGAGTTGGCGGGTCGCTCGTTGAGCGGATGGCGAGTCGCTGACTAAGTGCTGGAGTAACTCCGGGTCGATGGCTTGCTTCCAGTCGCCAGCCTGCGCGCTACGCCGCATCGCAATGAAGACCAATGGCAATACCGGGATCAGCAGCCACAGTAATTCGGGTCGAATCAAATGAAGGTCGATCACGCTGACACCCCTGTAGTCACCTGACGTGGGGCGCGTCCTTGCCACTGACTAGTGACCAAGGCTAAGGTCATCAAAGCCAGTGCTGCGATCACAAACCAGTAACTAAGTGCTCTGCGCGGACGAAAGGTGCTGGCATCCTGCTCTACGGGTTCGAGTAGGTCGATGATTGCGTAAATTTGTTGTAACTCCCGAGGGTCGCGGGCCGGAAAATACTCGCCGCCGGTGGCTTCAGCAATCGCCCGAAGTAGAGCCTCGTCGACTTCGCCGTTTCGCCCACTGGCGGAGCCAATATTGCGGCTAATACCAATGGTGTAGACCTTTACATTTTGCTCGGCCGCAAGCGCCGCGGCTTCCATGGGGTCGACACTACTTGCCGTATCCTGTCCGTCGGTCAGCAGTATCAGGACACGAGAACTTGCGGGTCGGTCACGCAGTCGTTTAATGGCTAGACCCAACGAGTCACCGATAGCGGTATCTTCACCCGCGAACCCCAACTGCGCTTCACGAATAAACTGGGTGACTGTTGTCGTGTCGAAGGTGAGTGGCGCCTGCACATAGGCACGCGAGCCAAACAAGATCAGTCCTACGCGATCGCCGATTCGGCGTTCGGTAAAGTCAGAAGCAATGGCTTTGACCGCGTCGACTCGGGAAATGGTTCGATTGCCCACCTGCATATCGCGGATCTGCATGCTCCCGGAGAGATCAAGACTCAGCATCAAATCGCGACCGGTATTAGGTAGGTCGATCGGATCGCCGACCCATTGAGGGCGCGCGATTGCGGTTACGAGCAAAATCCAGGCGAGCACTATCAGAACGAGGGCCGAGAGTCGCTTATTGGGAGCTAGCTCACCTTCGCCTTCTAGGGCCCGCCAGCGCTGACCGAAGGGCGCTCGGATGGCACCGCCCAAAGGCTGTCGAACCGGTGTTAGCAATCGCATAATCAGTGGAAGCGGCAATAGCAAAAACGCCCAGGGCCAGAGGAAGTTAAACATCGCTCCCCCTATGACGAGTCACCCAAACTTTGGCGTGCGTCCAATCCGAAGAGGAGGGCGCGGGCGGCGTCTTCTGGTGTACTTGAGCGAGTAGTTCAAGACTATCGGATGCTAGGTCCGGGCAGGAACTGACCAAAAAGTCGCGCCACTTATTAGCATTCAATCCCGCGACCTGAGCTTGCGGAAAAGCATTGAGCGCCACGATCTTGAGCGTCTCGCTGAGTTCAACCGCGCTTCCAGCGTTATTCTCGAGCTCAAGCAGTCTCGACAGGCCAGCGCGCCGGTACGCGTTTTTTCGATGTCGGCGAAGCGCGTAGACGAGCGCAACTGCGCCCGCGGCAGCAACAATCGCAATCAGGACCCACCACCCCGTCGCCAATGGCCAGAAGCCGATCTCAGGCGGTAAACGATTGGGCTCGAGCTGCGAGAGGAGCTGTTCAGGATTCATTGTCGTGGGAATACCGTCTGCAACACATCATTGGGATTGTCACTGGTATCGACATTCACCACTGGGATTTGAAAAGACTTCAGCTGTTCGACGATCAGCTCATGCTGGGTGGCAAATTCCTGTCGGTAGCGCTCCCTAACAATGTTTTTCGACGTGTCGATGCTCACTTGGCCGGCCACATCAGAGATTGCATAGCGGCCCGCGGGAGGTAGCTCAGCATCCAGCGGATCGGTGATCTTGAATGCGATGATTTGCTGATGTCTAGTGAGGTCGCTCAAGGTTTTTTCGGTCGATGGATGACTCAGCAAATCGTCAAAGTCGCTGATGACGAGCAGCCGCGCGCCTGGCCTTGATAGGTTTTTAAGTTGTGAAAAAGCGGTTACCCAGTCACTGTCGGAATGATCGCCTGTATTTGCAGCTTCGAGCGACCTCAGTAGCCGGAGAACAGTCCGTTTCGATCGTTGCGGTTTGATCTCGAATAATTCGTTGTCGGTCATCACAATCCCGCCAACCCGCTCACCCGCATCGAGTCCTGCCCAGGCGAGTACCGATGCTAAATGCGATGCAAGAACAGACTTGAAGCAATTGCGTGAACCGAACCACATTCGAGATCGGAGATCCACGAGTACCAGGATGGGTTGTTCCCTGTCTTCCTGAAACAGCTTGGTATGCGGTTCGCCCGATCGCGCGGTGACCCGCCAATCGATACTTCTTACATCGTCGCCGGGGGCGTAGAGCCGCACTTCTTCAAAGTCTACGCCGCGGCCACGCTGGCGCACCCTGCGCCGACCCGCCAATAACGCCAACGCCTTCGACTGGGCATTGATATTGATCAGCCTTGCCACATGGCGACCTTCGATAAGGTGCTCTGAAGCAATACGGTGGCCTTTAGGGAGAAATGTAATCACGTTGGACGGGTTAGGCGATTGGTACCAACTCGAGAAGCCGATCGATAACGCCATCGCTGGTAATGCCCGCGATCTCGCCCTCGTAGCTCACGACGAGTCGGTGACGCAAGACATCGTGCGCCATTGCTGCGACATCATCGGGACTGACAAAATCACGCCCAGCAAGCCAAGCGTGCGCTCGAGCACAACGATCCAAGCCGATGGTTGCCCGCGGGCTGGCACCATATTCAATCCAAGTCGCGAGTTCCTCGTTATAGGTTTCGGGCTGTCGCGACGCGATAATGAGTTGCACGATGTACTCTTCCACCGATTCCGCCATGTGGATATCCAATACGGCTTGCCGTGCTTGAAAAATGGTATCGGCCGATACTGAGGGTCTGGTTGGCTCATCGTTGCCATCAGCTTCTCGGCGAGCGAGCTTTAGAATGTCCCGCTCCGCCTCGACATTGGGATAGTCCACCTTGACGTGCATCAAGAAACGATCCAGCTGCGCCTCGGGTAGCGGATAGGTACCTTCCTGCTCGATCGGGTTCTGTGTTGCCATCACCAAAAACAAATCGGGGAGTGGATAGGTAGTCCCCCCCACACTGACTTGTCGCTCGGCCATGGCCTCGAGCAATGCCGACTGCACTTTAGCTGGGGCCCTGTTGATTTCATCGGCGAGAATGAGATTGTGAAAAATGGGGCCCGCCTGGAACTCAAACGTTCCCAGCTGGGGTCGGAATACATCGGTGCCTGTGATGTCGCCTGGCAGCAGGTCTGGCGTGAACTGCACGCGATGGAAGTCGCCTTCCATACCGTCAGCCATCATCTTGATGGCGCGTGTTTTCGCCAGCCCCGGGGCACCTTCAACAAGTAGGTGCCCGTCGGCTAGTAAAGCGATGAGAAGCTTTTTGACGAGGTCGTGCTGCCCAATAATTTGGTGACTCAACCAGGACTCGAGTTCACCCAAAACGTGCTGATTCATTTGTATTTACCCAGAAAAACAGAGGTCTACCGACTACTCGGCCTTATGACCGATTTGTCGGCGAAAAGTTCGTGCGCAACGATAAAGCTTAAGGGCTAGCGTGTAAATTCGACTGTGGCGTCAACAAAGACCATTTTCTTGGCTGATCGGCCATCGGAAACACCTTTGTACAGCTTCATTTCCCCGTCGTGGGTCTCGATCAGAGCCGTGCAATTTTCCACCCAATCACCGTCGTTGTAGTAAGCGAGATTATCCACGTGTCTTATGGTTGGGTAATGTAAGTGACCACAAATAATGCCGTCGTAGTCTTGGTCTTTGATCATGTTAATGGCGGCAAGTTGGTAAGCGTCGATCGCTTCTTCTGCCTTGTTCACATTGCGCTTCACCCAAGTGGCGAGAGACCAATAAGGGAATCCCAGGCGTTCTCGTAACCGGACAATCTTCTCGTTGCTCCACATGAGAAAGTGATAGGCCATATCGCCCACTAAACGGTTTAGTTTGGAGTAGCGAACCGCATAATCGAGTTCGTCGCCATGACTGACCAATAATCGCTTCTGATCCAGCGTGTGGTGGGTCAGTGTGCGATGCACCTCGATATCGCCTAGCTGGCTACCGACCATGGTTCTAAAGGCATAATCGTGATTGCCGGGGACATAAATGACTTTTTTGTTTGGCTGCCTCGACAGCTTCATTAACTTGCGAACCACCCGGTTATGCGAATCCGGCCAGTGCACACGCTTGCGCATAGCCAGTAAATCCACAATATCGCCTACCAAATAGAGTGTTTCGAAATCGATACGGTTTAGAAGTTGTAGGAGCTGCTTTGCTTTGCAGTGGGTACTGCCTAGGTGGATGTCAGAAATCCAGACGGATCGACAGGTAAGTTTTTCGTTAGGTGAGACCGTTTCCATGTAACCACTCTTCGCCCAGATACCGTTTCATTTTCCGGGGTTTGAGTTTTGTTAAGTCGGCAAATACAAAGCCGTCTACACAATCCCCGAAGTCTGGATCGATATTGAACGCGGTAAATGTGACACCTGTGTGATCGGTCGCCTGTGAATAGTGTTTGTAAAGAATCGGTATCGGTAACCCGGATTCGGCAAGGGTATCCCGGAGCGCCTTAAAATCCTCCTCGACATCGATGCCTTGAAACTCGGAAGCCAATGCCTGCCGGGTTTCCGCTTCGATAACGAATGGCTGGCATGGCGAGACGTCTAGTGGGATCGCATTGAAGTGGGTACTGTAGAAATAGGCAATGCGTCCTATGGCGTCTTTACCATACAGGCGACTGATCGAGGCAGGTCCGAATAAATAGCGTATGTGCGGTTTGCGTTTGACGTAAGCACCGATCCCAAACCACAGGTAATCAAGCGCATGCCGAGTTTGGTATTTCGGCTGAACAAAACTACGACCGAGCTCTAGGGCGTGGTCTAGGTAGCCCCGCATGGTGGGGCCAAAGTCGAACAGGGAAGGGGTATAAAGGCCATCGAGGCCCTGCGTTTTAACAATGGCTCGGGCATCGCCCAGTCGGTAGGCACCGACGATTTCGAGGTCGTTGCCATCCCAGAGAACCAGCTGATCATAGTGCCGATCGTATTTGTCGATATCGCGTGGTTTGCCTGAACCCTCGCCTACTAATCTAAAAGTCATCTCTCTCAATTGGCCGATTTCTCTCATGATGCACGGCGACTGCTCCATAGAAGCGACATAGATCTCTTTGCCATCGGGCGTTGTTCCCAAGTGCTCGCATTGCTCGAGCTCCGCTTTCAAAAGCACGCGCGATTCGGGCGGAGCCACCGTCTCTACTGACTTGAAAATCGGCTTGCCACCACGACCGAGTCGATAGACATGTTTTTTGAACATCTTTGCGAGATTTTTTGCAGAAAAGTCGTTCGCTGTGTAAACCTCATGTGGGATAGGGCGTCCTACACGCGCATCGATGGTGTTATGACTTTGCTTGAACATCTCTCGGATCAACCAAGCTGTTGAGAGAGGCTTTACTAGAAATGAGAGGCTGTAAAAAAATATTGAATTGCGGCCCTTCACAAAGATGGGAAGGATTGGAGACTTGGTGGCCGAGGCGATTTTAATAAACCCGCTATTCCACACGCCATCGCGAACACCTTTGGCACCAAAGCGCGAGACTTCACCCGCGGGAAATATGATCAAAGCACCCTCGGCTTCCATATGCTTGCGGATATTGAGCAGATTTTGCCGGGCAGTCATGCCACCCATGTTGTCGACCGGCAACATTACTGGGTGCAGTGGCTCGAGAGTCATGAGCATCTGATTGGCTACGACTTTCACATCAGAGCGAACCTGGCCTACAAGGTTCAGTAGCGCGATACCATCGAGCGATCCGATGGGATGATTGGCGATGATAACAACACGCCCACTCGCCGGTATGTGACTGCGGTCGAGTTCTCGCAGTCGTATGTGAAAGTCGAAAAAACGCAGCACCGCATCGACGAAGTCAAATCCAGTAAGGTTCGGGTACTCCCTTTCAAATTGTTCAAATCTTGACTGAAAGAACAGAAACCCCAGGAACTTGCCAATAATCCGGGCAGTTCGTTTGCGCCGTCGTACGAAGTCCGGATAGTACTCGGCGAGGATTTGTTGGAAGTCCAGCATATTTAATTGTTGTTTTTCGCTATCCAGATGGGTGGAGCCTAGTGTAACCATGAACGGCTGAACAAAGCGAAATACTTGTCATCACCTCAAACGTATGGAGAGCATCATCGCGTTGAGAAGATGATGCGCCCCCGATGCCACTATTCAAATTCTCGAGTCTCCCACCAGGGAAAGAACCCAGGCATATCAGTGCTGACATTGCCGGGGAATTCAGCGGGACGTTTCTCAAGAAACGATTGCACACCCTCGCGGGCGTCGGCTGATTTGCCGGTAAAATAGACACCTCGCGAATCGATCTTGTGCGCCTCCATGGGGTGGTCGGCGCTGGGTAGCCGCCACATCATATGACGAGCCATAGCGACCGAGATAGAGGAGGTCTGCGTGGCAAACTCTCGGGCTAGAGCTTGGGCTTCATCCAGGAGTGTTTCAGCTGAGTGCACGCTGCGCACAAAGCCTCGCTCCTTGGCTTCGTCGGCGCCAAAGATTCGGCCGGAGTAAGTCCATTCGAGCGCCGTGCTGATTCCCACCAGTTTGGGTAGGAACCAGCTAGAGCAGGCTTCGGGCACAATCCCGCGCTTTGAAAAGACGAAACCGTAGCGAGCGTTCTCGGATGCGAGCCGGATATCCATTGCACACTGCATGGTGGCGCCAATTCCTACCGCAGGACCATTGCAGGCTGAGATTACTGGCTTCATGCACTCGAAGATCCGCAACGTCAGCAAACCGCCACCATCGCGCTGCATACCGGTTCCAGAAGCTTCGTGATCAAAGGTCTCCCCGCCTCGAGACAGATCGGCACCCGCACAAAACGCGCGACCGCTACCGGTGACGATAATCGCTTTAACTCGATCGTCGTCATCGGCGCGATCGAATGCATCGATCATCTCGCGCATCATCTTGGTATTGAAGGCGTTAAGCTTTTTTGGTCGGTTTAGGGTGATCGTGAGGACGTTGTCGGTAACGTCGTACAAGATAGTGTCGTATGCCATGGCTTGCCCTATGTCTTGTGCATTACACCTCGAGCGCCCGCGCGATCGGAATAGGCGAGTGTTGTTTGGTATTAGAACCGCAAGGTTATCGCTCCTTTGATTGGAATCCAAAGGCTATCGGTAGAAGGTGCGCTTGCATCGGGGGAGTGTTGTTGATACTCCCGATGTGCCAATTGCGCTGAGGCACCGCCTACGGTAATCGACCTGAGAGGTCCGGTTTCCGTTGACCGGACTCCTCGTAAATGCGGAGCAATCTATGGGACCACGTGTGATGAGCGTCTGAATCGGAGTTTTATGAAGGTTTTGTGTCAGTTATTTCTGGCTGGTTGAGTAAATCTGCGGTAAATCAGTCGCTTAGTTTGACAATATCGGCTGCGTGTACGATTGAAATAAATTTGAAATATGTTGGAATTTTTTCTGTCATTATTGGGCGATAAATTTCTCGACGTTGACCTTTTTTGTGTTTCACAACACCGAGGACGCTATGCATTTTTTGCGCCGATATTTTGTTTTTGCTGTAACTCTCCTCTCTCTCACCTCTGCTCCCAACGCCTTTTCTGCTAACGAACTGCTCATCTATGTGTTCGACAACGGTGCGCCTGTTGCGGGTGCATCCGTCGCGATTGACGACGAAGCACAGGCTGTCACGCGTGCAGATGGCTCTGCGCAGGTCGACTTGTCAGAAGGCGGCCACGTGGTGCGTGTCGCGCTCGGGAAGCTCGAAAGCTCAGTACGGTTCAGTCGCGAAGCAGGTCAGTTGGTCGATATTGCGGTCGATCTAAGCGACCCCTCTGTCAACGTTACCGAAGTGTACTCGCAGCGAGAAACGGCGGCCGAGCGACGTGGCAAAGCAGAGGGCACCATCCGGGTTACGGTTGTTCGTGATAATGCGCCGGTAGCGGGTTCAGTGGTTAACCTTTCTGCGGGCGGTGGCGTTTACGCCGCAGACGAAAAGGGTATGGTCACAGCGGTCGCTCCACGCGGCGTTTATGCAGCAAACGTGGAGGGGCAGCGCGTCGACGTGCGTATATTTGCCGGTATTACCCGCGGCGCAACTATCCGCCTGCCCAGCGACGCGGTGGGTATTTCGGTTGCGGCGCCCCAGCTCGAGGAAGTGATAGTCATGGGGTCTTTTGATCCCAATGCGTTTGAAGTCAGCGAGCGCGAGACAGGCAATATCGTAGATACCTTGGGAGTGGAGCAGTTGGCGCGCTACGGCGACAGTGATGTAGCGGCCTCGATTATCCGGGTGCCAGGCGTCTCGGTCCAGAACGACAAGTACGTAGTGATCCGAGGCTTGGGTAACCGCTACGTGACGGCGACACTGAATGGGTCGTCGATGCCGTCGACTAACCCCTCTAAGCGCACCGTTCCACTAGATTTATTCCCGTCCGGTTTCGTTAATCAACTTGATGTCAAGAAGACGTTCTTGGCTTCCATGCCCGGTGAGTCCACGGGCGGTAACCTTGTTATCAATACCAAAACGTTCCCCGACGAAGCATTTTTTGATGTATCCGTAACGATGGGTGCCGTGTCGGGTTTGACGGGTTCAAGTGTGGGCGTTGACCCGATTGACGGTGGCTTCGACGAGTTCGGTTGGGATGATGGCACGCGGGAAGAAAATATCGCTATCTCGTCGATTGCTGATGCGCTTCGGTTGGGTACGGTCACCGCCTCAAATGGTAATTCATATCGGCTCGACGCCAACCTGAGCGGCGAGCTTCGCCGCGCTGCTGGCCTGTTAATGATGGACGGCTGGGATCCGGCGACAGCGAACGCCGATCCCGAAGTGGGTCTAGGAGTCAGCTTTGGTGACGTCACCTATTTGGGCGACGCTGAGCTTGGTTATTTCGTAGCAGGTAACTACGGCAATAGCTGGAGCCAGCGCGATAATGGAACACGCAGAACTTATGGCGGTGGTTCTGACATTGTCGCAGACGATTTTAAGTTTCAGTCTGCCACCAACAACGTCGAAGCGAGTGCCCTACTCTCGGTAGGTTTGGCAATCGGGGACAGCACTTTCGAGTGGAATAACTTGGTGTCCCGCGATACTGATTCGTTTGTTGAGCGGTTTGTCGGGGTTGAGGGCGACGAGTTTCGTTCCGTGGTCGGCTCCAGCATTCAATGGGAAGAGCGTCAGTACATTTCCACTCAGGTGCTTGGGTCGCACTTCCTGAATGACTCTGGCTCGATCTTTCTGGAGTGGCAAGCGACCGCAAGCCAAGCATCACGTGATGTGCCGGACCGTCGGCAATCCACGTTCATAGCAAGTCAATCACAAACGCCAGCAGATACACTGGTAGCTAGTTATAACTTTGGCGCAACTAATGCCGCTCAGGCCGGCTTATTCCAGGGGTTCTTTTATAACTATGGCAGTAGCAATCGCCGGTTTAATACCCTGACCGACAACAACTACGAGTTTTCGTTTGACTTGTCTTGGGATATGTACGATTCGGGAGACTCGTTTGGTGTGCTGAAAGCCGGCGCAGGGACTATCAGCCGTGACCGAATCGCTGAGGCATCTATTTACGGTTTTTCTACAGTCCTCGCGGGCGGCGTACTCGCCGCAGATTCGGCTTCGGTATCAGACGTCGTTTACGCCTGCGCCACCGGCGAAAACGCGTCAGTGCAACCGTGTCAAGCAGTTACCAGCGGTGGTGCAACGGCTCCGGCTATTGGTGGCGTCTCGGACTCTGTTACCCGCGGGTTGACGTTCACCGAGTCGACGCTACCGTCTGATAACTACGAAGCTGACCTTACCTACAACAGTGCCTATATGCTCTATGACCACACTGTTGGTCTGGCATGGCAGTTTATTGCCGGCGCTCGCTACGAGACCTACGAGCAGACGACTGAGACCTTCAGTAGCTTTAGCGGCCAGCCTCTGGATTCTGTGGTGGATGAGTCGAAGCTGTTACCGCATTTTGGCGTGAACTGGTCGTTTACAGACACACAGCAATTGCGTTTGGCGGTCAGTAAAACGGTGGCGCGGCCTGACTTCAAGGAAACAGCAAACGCCTACTATCAGGATCTGGAATTTGGAGCTCAAATCTTCGGTAATCCATTTTTGGAGACCTCAGATATTGAGAATGCCGATTTGCGCTGGGAGTGGTATTACGATGAAGATGGCGA
This sequence comes from Halieaceae bacterium MED-G27, assembly GCA_002456975.1. GTDB lineage: Bacteria > Pseudomonadota > Gammaproteobacteria > Pseudomonadales > Halieaceae > Luminiphilus. Next base: position 3,226 of record NTKA01000018.1, on the reverse strand, counting down.
TGACAGCCTCTCCATTGCGGTCTTTACCAAAGATATCGATAACGCCATCGAGCGGGTGGTCATTCCGGCGTCGGGCACAGCGGCAAACGCACGGACCTTTCAGAACGCTCAGTCGGCGGAGCTGACAGGCATAGAAATTGAAGGGCGTTTTACTTTCCAGCCATTCAATAGTGGGGATTCAGAGCTGTTCATCGATCTGAACGCCGCATCGATCGAGTCAGAAGTCGACCTCGGCAATGGGCAGACCCGCGCCATGCAGGGCCAACCCGAGTACACCGCGAACGTGATACTGGGTTATGACAACTTTTCTACTGGCCAGCAGTTGACCCTGCTATTTAATCAGAACGGCGAAATGATCGCGGATACAGGGATTCAGGGCGCGGCCGATATCGTTCTCGAGCCGCGGATGGATCTGCAGCTGGTATACCGGTGGGATGTATCCGATGCTATCACGATGCGGGCAAAGATAGACAACCTACTTAATTCAAAGTTCGAGTACACGCAGGGAGGCAATCTCTTCCAGCAGTACGAACGAGGCAGCGGTTTTTCAGTCACGGTTGACTGGGAGATCTAAAGCAACCATCGAGGCCTATCAGGGCCTCAAAATCCACTAGGGAGTAAATCGTAATGAACAAGCAGCTAGTAATGGCTCTATTAGCCTCCGGGGCCCTGGTGGGCCTTAGCGGGTGCAGTGACGGTGACGAGGCAACTATCGTTATCGATGCGCCGACTACTGACAACAGTCAGAGCAATAGCAACAATACAACCAACAACCCAGCGCCGGCACCCGAGCCTGAGCCTGAACCCGCAGGCGACGATGTGCCATGTCCAGACGGCACTACAGAGACTTCAGCCGATACCTGCGAGTTGTCAGGCTCAATTAACACAGATCTGACGCTGGTTGCGGGCAACACATACACGCTGAACGGCCGTGTGCAGGTAGGAAATGGCTCTGCCGATATGGCAACTGCCAACACACTTGCCAATGGCGACACTCTTACTACTCCAACTCTGACAATTGAGCCTGGCGTACAAGTCAAGGGTTTGACCGCCTCTGATGGTACTTTCCAGACAGCTGCGGTTCTGCAGATCAACCGCGGCGCGAAGATCATGGCCGTGGGTACAGCGGATGAGCCAATCGTATTCAGTTCTGAAGATAGCGATATGGTGGGTCCTGGTGAGTGGGGTGGTGTGATTATCAGTGGTTTTGGTCCACACAACACTTGCTCGGATGATCTTTGTAACATCACTGCCGAGGGCGGCGCTGGCAAGTTTGGCCAGGTTGATGGAAGCACGCCAAATGACAACAGCGGTATGCTGAAGTACGTGGTCATTACCGAAGGGGGTTACCTTATTAACTCTGACGGCGACGAGATCAACGGTCTGTCACTCAATGGTGTCGGTAATGGAACCATGATGGAGTACATCCAGGTTCACGATAACTCTGATGACGGTATTGAGTTCTACGGCGGTAACGTCAACATGAAATACGCTGTGGTTACGGCGGCTCGCGATGATTCAGTCGACTGGGACGAGGGTTATCAGGGCAACCTGCAGTACGTAATGGTCAAGCAGTCTCCATCTGGTAGTGGTGAGGCTTTTGAAATGGATACGCAGGGAGCCGATGAGCCTCTGTCCAAGCCTACGGTATCGAACGTCACTATTATTGCTGACAAGCAAGCGAACGATGACTCTTACATCATGCAGTTCAAGGCGAAGTCGGGCGGTTTCTTCCACAACGTGGTCGCGACAGTGGCGGCGGATTCACCCAACACCTTCGACACTTGTGCTCGAATCAGGGGTGGTTCAGAGGCCAATGTTGGTACTTCTTTAGTCTTCAACAACTGGATCCAAGACTGTGCGAATGCGCCAGGTGACCATGGTGTGCTGGCAACCGTAGACATGTCGGCAGCCTCGGCTAATGTCAATGCGGTGTTTGCTAACCTCAATTCGTTGGGTGCTTCAACGGCGTCATCTGCCATATTGGATGCTCCATTGGATTGGGATGCGGTTAATGCGGCATACGGAGAATCAGTGGCAGATGCGGCTTACCTCGATGCGACTAATTACATCGGTGCGGTTGATCCAGCGGCAACAACCGCTTGGTGGGACGGTTGGACTGTTCCCGGCTCTGTCGGTACACCCGATGCAGTAGAAATCGCTTGTCCTGAGGGCACAACAGAAACAGCTGTCAACGTTTGTCAGTTGGAAGGTGTCTACAACGACGATATGCGCTTGGTAGCGGGTAATACGTACACGCTGAACGGTCGAGTCCAGTTTGGTAACGGCGCCGAGATTCTCGATTCTGCCGGCTTCACACAGGGCGGTGCCGAGTTAACGACACCCACGCTGACTATCGACGCAGGCGTCGAGGTGAAGGGTCTCACTGCTTCTGATGGCACCTACTTGACTGCTGCAGTACTGCAGATCAATCGCGGCGCCAAGATCGAAGCAGTTGGTACTGCCACTGCTCCGATTATCTTTAGCTCTGAGGACGACGATAACGTGGGCGCCGGCGAGTGGGGTGGTGTCATTATCAGCGGCTTTGGTCGTCACAACACCTGCACCGAAGACCTTTGTAACATCACTGCGGAAGGTGGTGCTGGCAACTTTGGTCAGATCAATGGTGAAACTCGAGCAGACAACAGCGGCACGCTCAAGTACGTCATTATCACCGAGGGTGGTTACCTGATTAACTCCGACGGTGATGAGATCAATGGCCTGTCGTTGAATGGCGTTGGATCCGGTACCGAGATGTCATACATCCAGGTTCACGACAATAACGATGACGGCATCGAGTTCTACGGCGGTGATGTCAATGTTAAGTACGCGGTGGTAACAGCAGCGCGTGACGATTCAGTCGACTGGGACGAGGGCTACCGAGGCAATATGCAGTACGTCATCGTTAAGCAGTCGGGTGAAGGCAGTGGTGAAGCTTTCGAGATGGACACCCAAGGTGCCGATGAGCCTCTGTCGAAGCCGACTGTTGCTAACGTCACTATCATTGCTGACAAGCAAGCAAACGACGACTCTTACATCATGCAGTTCAAGGCGAAGTCAGGTGGATTCTTCCACAATGTCGTGGCGACGGTAGCGGATGATGCAACCAATACGTTTGAGTCATGCGCTGGAATCCGAGGCGGTGCTGAAGCAAACGTCAATACAGCGCTTGTTTTCAACAACTGGATACAGGACTGTGCCAACGATGGTAGCGGCGGTGCTCTGG
>NTKA01000017.1 GCA_002456975.1 Halieaceae bacterium MED-G27 | reverse complement strand
ATCGGCGGTGTCTTTGCGGCTGGCGCTGTGGCCGTGTCACTGCTTGTCTGCATTTGTTGCTCACCTCTTGCATTCGCACGCCTGTGCGTGCGCTCTTGTTGCTTTTTTTGTGTTGTTTTGCTGGGTAACCTGACTCACAAAAACCTACATCTTGGGGTGTGAGACTCTCCGACCCCCAAGATAGGTGGGTCGCACCTACATTGCAAGCGAATTACTCTGAGTATTTTTTGTGGATAAGATGTGTCGAAATGAATTGTAAGTGCTTACTAACTTCCAGCACTGCTTTTTCGCGTAAGAAGGTCGTCCACTACAAGAGGATAAGGATAGGGTTTTGTCCTAGTAAGATTGCCCAGGTTGTGGACTGAATCACTATTAGCTCAAGCGAGAAGAAGCTCTATCAACGCTTTTTGTGCATGCAGTCTATTCTCGGCTTCGTCCCAAATGACGCTCGTCGGATCGTCCATTAAGTCGGCTGTAATTTCTTCGCCCCGGTGCGCTGGAAGGCAGTGCATATAAAGCGCATCTGGCGCGGCGAGATCAAGCAGTGCGCGGTTGAGCTGATAGGGGGCGAGGCCCGCGAGGCGAGTATCTGTCTCGTCCTCCTGTCCCATCGATGCCCAGACGTCGGTAACCAGTAGGTCGGCACCGGTCGCGGCGACTTTGGGATCGCGCTCGATTCTGACTCGTTCTTTGTTCCCATCGAGGAGCTTTGCGTCAGGGTCGAAGCCCTCGGCGCAGGCGATCACTAACTCGAAGTCTAGGATCTTTGCAGCATTGATGTACGAATGACACATGTTATTGCCATCACCCAGCCAACAGACTGTTTTTCCCGCCATGTCGCCCCGTTGTTCAAACCATGTCTGCATATCAGCCAATAACTGGCAGGGGTGATAATCATCGGTTAGCGCATTGATGACGGGGACTTTCGAGTGTTGGGCAAAGGTTTCAACGTCGGCATGTGCAAACGTTCGAATCATTACGATATCGACCATCGACGAAATGACACGTGCACTGTCTGCTATCGGCTCACCGCGTCCGAGTTGTGTATCTTGGGACGACAAAAACATCGCACTGCCACCCAGCTGAGACATGCCCGCCTCAAATGATACGCGGGTGCGCGTTGACGCTTTGGCGAAAATCATTGCCATGACCTTGCCACGCAGTGTCGCGTGCGATTCGCCGGTTCGATGCAGGGCTTTGAGTTCGACGGCGCGGTGAATCAGTGCATGAAACTCATCGCGACTGATGTCATTTAAAGTCAGGAAGTGGCGTGGGCTAGACATGATGATTCAGTTCGACTCCAGCGAGTTGATGAGTTGGCCAACGATCGCACCCACTTCGTGTGCTTCTTCTCCCCTCATTACCAGTGGTGGCAATAACCGAATGGTATCGCCGCCTGCGACGTTGATCAGCAATCGTTCTTCCAAAGCTTTAACCATTAGATTGTCAGGCCGAATGACCGGCTCGATACCAATCATGAGCCCTAATCCACGAACTTCGCGGATACTAGCAGGGTCCGCCAAAGTCGAGTGAACACCCTCGAGAATGTAATTGCGAACAATATCGGCTCGGTCCCAGAGCTGGTCTCGGCTCAATGTGTTGATAACGGCGCTCGCGGCCGCGCAGCAGAGGGGATTGCCGCCGTAGGTCGTGCCGTGATCTCCGGCTACCAGCAGCTTTGCAGCGTCGCCCCTCGCCATGCAGGCTCCAATAGGCAAGCCGTTACCCAAGCCCTTCGCTGTGACAACTACATCGGGTGTCACCCCCAGTCGTTGGAATGCATAGAGCGCTCCGCACCGGCCATTACCCGACTGAACTTCGTCAAAACTGAGCAGCCAGCCTTGCTCGTCACAAATTCGTCTCGCGCTTTTTAGAAAATCCAGGCTGAGAGGCCGTATGCCACTCTCACCCTGAATGGGCTCGATGTGGACTGCGGCAATGTCATCGCGCTGATGCGCCAGAGATTCAAGCGCCTCGGTATCGTCGCGATCAATTCTAATGAAGCCTGGAAGTAGCGGTGCGAAAGCAGTCTGCACGGCTTTATTTCCGGTGGCCGACAGCGCACCCATGGTTCGACCATGAAAGGCACCTTCCAGCACCACGATTTGAGGCGTTTGTATGCCATTGTTGTGCCCATACCGCCGCGCTAGCTTGATGGCGGTTTCGTTGGCCTCCGCACCTGAATTGCAAAAAAAGACATTCGTCATACTGGTCAGTGCAGTCAATTCCGCGGCCAGTCGTTCCTGTTGCGCTATGCGGTAAAGGTTGGAGGTATGAACTAGGGTCTGGGTTTGCTCGAGGATGGCTTTTGTGACCTCCGGATGCGAGTGTCCAAGGTTGGTGACAGCTATCCCCGACAATGCGTCGAGATAGGGGATGTCTTGATGATCGAACAGCACAGCACCATCACCACGAGTAAACGTGACGGGCAAACGACCGTAGGTGGGCATGATCGATGACATAGGGAAATTCCTGAAAGAATTAACAGTCTAATCCAGACGTGCTTTCTGATAAACTGCGGATATAGCAACGACGGGTAGAAGATTCTAACCACGATAGACAGCTAAGACGCAGCCAGGCGATAAAAGCGAGCATTACTATGGATATTATGGAAACCATCAAGGATCAAATCGAGAATAATCGAGTGATCCTTTATATGAAGGGCTCTCCCAATCAGCCGCAATGTGGGTTTTCAGCGAAAACGGTACAAGCACTGATGGCCTGCGGTGAGAAATTCGCCTACGTCGATGTGCTCAGCAATCCCGAGATCCGCGCCAACCTACCCACCTATGCCAACTGGCCAACATTCCCCCAGCTCTGGGTAGACGGCGAGCTTATCGGTGGCTGCGATATCGTCTGTGATATGGAAGCCTCGGGTGAGTTAAAAGAGATCGTAGTGCCCACCCCTGCGGGCTGAGCAACTACAAGAAGTATAAGAACCGGCGCTGATTTAAGCGTCGGGTTTGGTGGTTTTCATCGCTGTCTGCAGGTAGTTCTGCTCGCCCACTCGGGTCATGAGTGATAGCTGGGTTTCCAGCCAGTCGATGTGTTCTTCTTCAGCATCCAATATGCGCTTAGCGAGATCACGCGAGCAGTAATCGCCCGCTTGCTCGCAGCACTTAACCGCTGCAATGAGATCCTCGTGCGCCACGTGCTCGAGTTGTAAATCACACTCTAGCATTTCACGCGGTGTTTCACCGATCCGCAATTTGCCGAGATCCTGTAAATTGGGGATGCCTTCTAGAAATAAAATCCGCTCTACTAACTCATCGGCGTGTTTCATTTCGTCGATCGACTCGTGGTACTCGTGCTCTGCGAGCTCCGTTAGCCCGAAATCTTTGTACATCTTAGAGTGCAGGAAGTACTGGTTGATCGCTACAAGCTCGTTGTAGAGGATTTTGTTGAGGTGACTAATAACATCGGCGTTGCCCTTCATGTCTCTATCTCGTGTTTTTCGTTGTAGGCAGTATAGGATATTGCCAGCAAAAATGGCACTAACTTATTGTTTTTATTAATAAAAGAGAATGAAAACGATTCGCAAACTTACTCGCAAGTGGATTACGCTGCGCGATGTACCTGCACACCTTTGGTCACTGCTTCGCTGACCAGTGACTCCGCAAAGCATGCGCATTTTCCACATTGCGTAGAGCACCCTGTAGCGCGGCTAACATCAGCAAGCGAGCGGGCGCCCGCCGCTACTTGCTCGCGAATTGCGTTGTCGGTGACGCCTTTACAGATACATACATACATAACGCAAAACGTAATGATGTTGAGAATCATTGTCAATAACTTTCTTGCTGGCTAGCTGGCGTATAATGACGGCTCAGTATTGGAGGTGTCCCTTGTCTGTCGTCGAACACGTATCCCGCATGGCCCAGTCCGCCAAACGAGTGGCCCCAGAGCTCGCGGCTGCTTCAGTCCAGCAACGAAACTCAGCACTCGATGCCATCGGTGAGGCCATTGAGATCCGGCGGCGTGATTTAATCGACGCCAATGACCGCGACGTCAGCGCCGCGGCCGCGAGTGGCTTGGAGGCGTCGCTGGTGGATCGCCTCACTCTGAACGATGATCGGGTCAATGCAATGCTCGAGGGTCTGCGAGTCGTTCGTGGGCTCCCCGATCCCATCGGTGGTATTGAGGGGATGCGAACGATGGACTCCGGGATTCAAGTGGGACAGATGCGCGTACCGTTGGGCTTGATCGGCATCATTTACGAGTCGCGTCCCAACGTCACTATCGATGCGGCGAGTCTCTGCCTGAAGTCTGGGAACGCCGTTCTTTTAAGGGGCGGCTCCGAGGCACAACATTCGAATCAACTGCTCGCAGCGTGTATCGCTACAGGTTTAGAGAAGGTCGGCCTCAATCCCGATTCGGTGGCGTTGATCGATACTACGGACCGTGCCGCTGTGTCGGCGATGGTGCAGCAGAAAGGTGTTATCGATATGGTCATCCCGCGTGGCGGTAAAGGCTTGATCGAACGGGTCTCCGCCGAGGCCTTGGTACCGGTACTGAAGCACTTGGATGGCGTCTGCCATCTTTATATTGACAAAGAAGCCGATCGAGCCATGGCTGTGGAGTTAGCGGTTAATGCCAAAACGCACCGCTACGGTACCTGCAACACAATAGAGTCGATCTTGGTCGATGCGCACGCTGTTGATTGCTTACCTGATATGATCGGCGCCTTGCAGGCTGAAGGTGTTGAAGTTCGCGGTTGTGAGCGTGTCGTGACCGCAAACATTGCGGGTTGTGTCGCGGCGACAGAGGACGATTGGTATGCGGAGTATTTAGCACCTATTGTGTCGATTCGAGTCGTCGACGGTATAGAGGCCGCAATGGCTCACATCAGCCAATACGGTTCAGCCCACACCGATGCGATTGTCACCGATTGTCACTCGGCCGCTATGACCTTTTTGCGTCGTGTCGATTCAAGCTCGGTGATGGTCAATGCCTCTACCCGGTTTGCAGACGGCTTTGAGTACGGTTTGGGTGCCGAAATCGGAATTTCAACCGATCGTCTTCATGCCAGAGGTCCAGTTGGGTTGGTGGGTTTGACCTCGCAAAAATACGTTGTTCTGGGTCAGGGACAATTGCGAGTCTGATGACGAGACACGGATTTATTGGCGGTAGTTTCAATCCTATTCACGATGGCCACATCAAAGCCGCTGTGGAAACAGCCAAAGCACTGACCCTCGATTCAGTTACCTTTATCCCAGCCTATCAGTCACCACTTAAAGATGTGCACTCGGTGTCGGCTGAGCATCGCTTAGCGATGGTCGAACTGGCTGTTGCTGGTTCGCCGCTCCTTAGGTGCGACAGCCGAGAGATCAGTCGTGAGGGTCGATCATTCACCGTCGACACTATGCGTGATCTGCGCGAGGACTACGGAGATGATGCTGCACTTTTCTGGATCATGGGCGATGACTTGCTGCCCACTTTGAATCAATGGTCGCGATGGCAGTCATTAGTCGATTACTGTCACCTTGTGGTGCTTGGGCGGCCGGGTCACGTCCGCGAGGACTGTCCGCATGAAGTCGCAGAGTGGCTCGATAGCCATGCTGGTGACCCCGCCTCTCAGACCTCTGGCTCGGTTCGATTTATGGAATTGCCGCTGATCACCATGTCATCGACGACCGCGCGCGCGAGTTTTTTGATGGACCGCGCTGCCAAATTACTCTTACCCGATACGGTAATGGAGTATATTGAGTCACACGAACTTTATCGCGATAGTGAAGGAGCCTTGGAGCGCTAGTGACAGACAGTGGTATGACAGATAATGAACTGACCGACCTGGTGCTTGACGCCCTGGATGATTTGAAAGCAGTCGACCCCAAATTGGTTGACGTGAGAGGTCTGAGTAGTGTCATGGACTTTCTGGTGGTTGCGAGTGGCAACTCAGCACGTCACGTGAAATCGTTGGCTGAAAACGTTGTGCTGAAGGCCAAGGGGGTGGGTTGTCCGCCGATTGGTGTCGAAGGTGAAAACACCGCAGAGTGGGTTTTGGTCGATTTGGGTGATGTTGTCGTTCACGTCATGCAACCCGCGACCCGAAGTTTTTATGACCTTGAGCGCCTTTGGTCGGGCGATTCGGAGATTGAGGTTCTTACCGAGACCTGATTGTGCTTATCCGAGTTCTTGCTGTTGGCACCAAGATGCCGCAATGGGTACAGACCGGGGTTGCCGAGTACGGCAAACGACTGCCTAAAGATCATTCGCTGGAGTGGCAAGAAATCGCGCAATCGCGTCGAACCAAAGAGTCAGCAGCGCAGCGGATGCTCGATGAGGCACAAGCAATCGAGCGTCATCTAAAGCCCGGCGATACCATTATCACGCTGGATGTTGAGGGTCAGTCAGTATCTACCGAAGACATTGCCGCTGCGCTCGTGGATTGGCGCATGGAAGGTGCAAAGCCTGTCTTTCTTATAGGTGGTCCCGATGGGCTCGCGCCTTCCCTCAAGGCCAAAGCCGCCAGCCGGTGGTCTCTGGGGAGAATTACTTTGCCGCATCCACTGGTGCGAGTGATATTGTCCGAGCAGCTGTATCGAGCTTGGTCGATTAATGTGGGTCACCCTTACCATAGGGCATAACGAAGAATGGCAAGACAGCTCTCGGAAATGCGCAATTGGCAGCAGGAGACCAGCCTGACGCATAACCGTGTCATGGTCATCGGTACCTTGATGCTGATTGTTCTGATAGCGTTGCTCTATCGCTATTTTTCGCTTCAGGTCATTCACCACGAAAAATACCGGGTGCAATCGGAAAGCAATCGAATCGGCTTTCGACTGATCACACCTACGCGCGGTGTCATTGAGGATCGGTTGGGCAATCTGGTTGCCGTCAACGAGCCGTCCTTTACTCTCACCGTAAGCCCGGAAGGAATCGAGGATCTCGATCGGACCCTCGAGACTGTTGGTCAGATAATTGACTTATCAGGAAGTGAACTCGAGGTTTTCCGCACTGCATTGAAGCGCAGAAGGCCATTGAGCGATGTGCCACTCAAATATCGCCTGGACGATAAGGAACGGGCTGTGCTAGCTGTCAACAAGCACCGGCTACCTGGGCTGAAGATCAAATCGGCGCTTAGTCGATACTATCCCTACGGTGACCTTCTCGGCCATGTGGTGGGGTATGTCGGGCGTATTGGTGTCGATGATATTGCGCCTGACGATGAAGGTGACTATCGGGGATTAACCCATATCGGAAAAATCGGCTTGGAAGCGCAGTATGAGTCGGTATTAAAAGGGCGAGCGGGGCGGAGTCGCGTTGAGACCGATGCACGAGGCGCAGAGCTCGGTGTTATTGACCGCGAGTTGGCGCTGCCGGGGGAGCGACTCGAATTGCATCTCGACGTTGGTTTACAGGCCGTGGCGGCCAAGGCACTGGGAGATCGCAGGGGCGCTGTGGTCGCGCTGGACGCCACTAACGGTGGTGTGTTGGCGGCGCTCTCAAACCCTCGTTACGAGCCCAATAAATTCGTTAATGGTATTAGTAATACCGACTACAGCTTGCTACGAGACTCTCGCGATGCGCCACTTATTAACCGGGTGATTCAGGGTCAGTATCCACCGGCATCTACCATCAAGCCTATGCTCGGTTTGGCCGGTCTCAACTTGGGGCTAATCGATGCCAATACCGAGGTGAAGGATCCGGGCTTTTATACGTTGGCAGGTGACGATCGTCGGTATCGCGATTGGATTCTGCGGGTAAGAGGTACCGGGCATGCGCCCACCATGAAGTTACAGGAATCCATTGCTCAGTCCTGTGATGTCTATTTCTACGATTTGGCCAATCGCATGGGCATTGATCCCATGGCTGAGGCACTTAAGTCATTCGGTCTCGGAGCTAAAACAGGTATCGACCTACCCAGTGAAAAAGCAGGCTTGATTCCCTCGTCCGATTGGAAGCGAGAGGCTCTTGGTGAAAGCTGGTATGGCGGCGAGACGCTTATTGTAGGTATCGGCCAGGGCTATTCTTTATCTACCCCGATGCAGTTAGCGGCGGCCACGACAGTGGTTGCGAACCGAGGGGTTGCCTATCGACCGAGGGTGGTCAGAGCGGTCAATAATGAGCCGATTGCCCCGGAGATCCTGACAGAGGTCGATGCCCCCGATGGACATTGGCAAACCGTGATCGATGGTATGGTCGATACCGTTGATCATGTCCGCGGTACAGCCCATGGTATGAAGCGAGGTTTAAGCTATTCAGTGGCGTCAAAAACCGGGACCTCTCAAGTGGTAGAGATTGCACAGGATGCAGTCTACAACGAGGAAGAATTGTCAGAATATCAACGTAATCACGGGTGGTTTACGGCCTTTGCCCCCGTGGAAAATCCCAAGATAGTGGTGGTTGTATTAGTTGAAAACGGTGGCGGTGGCAGTGCAGCGTTCCCCGTAGCAAGGCAAGTGATGGACTATTGGTTCGCTCAGAATGAGTAATGACTTTCAGCGTGTTGCGCAGGGATCGGATCGCGATTTTAAGGGTCGACCCTCACTGCTCAGGCTACTGCATATCGATCCGTGGTTGTTGTTGCCGTTGCTCGTACTTTGCGCCGCAGGTCTCGTGGTGCTTTATAGTGCGAGCGGTGAGTCTGATGCAATGTTATCGGCGCAGATTCGAAACTTGCTGATTGCTGGGGCAGTGCTGCTGGTATCGGCCCAATTCAGGGTTGAGTTCTATCGTGGTGTTGCGCCTTACATTTTTCTAGTGACGATCGCGCTGTTGATTGCCGTTGCCTTTTTTGGCGTCGGTGTAAAAGGTGCTCAGCGATGGTTAAGTCTCGGCGTTATTCGATTTCAACCCTCTGAAATCATGAAAGTGGCGATGCCACTGGCGTTGGCTTGGTGGTTAGCGAAACGACCATTGCCGCCTTCAGCAAAGCACTTGCTGATTGCATTTGCCATGGTATTCATCCCCGGATTATTAATTTTGCAACAGCCGGATCTCGGAACGTCGCTGCTGGTTATGGCGAGCGGCGTGGCGGTCATTTACATGGCGGGCCTGCCTTGGCGTTTTATCCTAGCAGGCGCCGTAGCCGGTATCGCCGCTATCGTGCCGGTCTGGCAGTTTGTGCTCCAGGATTACCAAAAACAGCGCATCCTCACCTTGTTCGACCCAGAGTCCGATCGACTCGGTGCCGGTTGGAATATTATCCAGTCCAAGACGGCCATTGGTTCGGGGGGTTGGAGTGGACTGGGTTGGACCGAGGGTAGTCAGGCTCAACTCAAGTTTTTGCCTGAGGGCCACACTGATTTCATTATTGCAGTGCTGGCGGAAGAGTTCGGATTTCTGGGCGTATTGGGCTTGTTTTTATTATATGCCGCTATTTTATTGAGGGGACTTCGCATCACATGGACCGCGCGCTCAACTTTTGGCAGGTTGTTGGCGGGGGCATTGGTGATAACGTTTTTTTTCGGATTGGTGGTGAACTTGGGCATGGTGTCCGGAGTCTTACCGGTCGTGGGTGTGCCCCTGCCCTTGGTGAGCTATGGCGGTACTGCCATGCTATCGGTCATGTCGTCATTCGGGATATTGATGGCGATCGCGAGTGAGCGCAGCGTCACACGGACGGATCAAAAGGAGTATTTGTGATCAACACAGTGGATAAATTAAGACGGGGCATCAAAGTGCGTGCGCTACTGCTGTCGCTATCATTATTACTAACGCCAGTTGCGCTCGCGGATTATAGCGATCACCCACAGGCTGAGGCGCTCATCGATCGTGTTGCGGCGCGCGGGGTTGACCGAGAATGGTTGGGCCGAACACTCTCGAGCGCTAATCGTCAGGAGAGTATTCTCAAGGCTATTTCGCGACCGGCTGAAAAGAGTAAACCCTGGGCAGATTACCAAGATATTTTCCTCACAGATCAGCGCACCAAAGAGGGGGTCGCTTTTTGGTCGAAGTATGAGGAGAGCCTCAATCAGGTGTCGGCATCAACCGGTGTTCCGGCAGAAGTGATCGTTGCAATCATTGGTGTCGAGACCTACTACGGTCGGATTATGGGTAGCTATCGGGTCATCGACGCACTAAGCACTCTTGCGTTTGATTATCCGCGCCGCTCTAAATTTTTTACCAAAGAGCTCGAAGTATTTCTGGAGCTAGCATGGGCATCCGATTTATCGATCGATACCATGAAAGGCTCATACGCTGGTGCCATGGGTCTCGGCCAATTCATGCCCAGCAGTTACCGCGCTTATGCCAAGGATTTTGATGGCGATGAGGTTATCGACATTTGGGCTAATCCCGGCGATGCCATCGCCAGTGTTGCCAATTACTTTGTCAAACATGGTTGGCGATCCGGAGGCTCCGTCGTGGCGAAAGCAAGTTTTGCTGATGGGCGAGAGGCTGCAATATTCGATCAGGGTCTAAAGCCGGTAAAGACCATCGATCAGCTACAGTCAGCGGGCCTGGTGCCACAAACAGCGATCGCTGGGGACGTGCTCGCAACACCGATTGCGTTTGAGGGAAAGCAAGGCGATGAATACTGGCTGGGCCTTCACAACTTCTATGTGATTACTCGCTATAACCACAGTGCAATGTACGCAATGGCCGTTCTGCAACTGAGTGAGGCATTGCGAGCCGCGAGACTTTGAGACCATCACTTGCACTGTTACTGCTCGTTTTGCTGAGCAGCTGTGTCTCTTATCGGGCGCCCGATATCAAAGACTCAGCGCCGCCTGCGATCGATCCCGATCTCATTGTGGATGCGGTGCCAAAGCCTGATCCGATCGCTGACCGAGGAAATCACTCGCCCTACGAGGTGTGGGGCAAAACTTATGAAGTGATGCCGACGGCGGTGGGCTACGTCGAGGAAGGTGTCGCGTCCTGGTATGGAGCGAAGTTTCAGGGTCGGCCGACATCGAGCGGGGAATTATTCGATGTGTACCAAGCGACGGCGGCTCACAAAGCACTGCCGCTGCCCACCTATGTTCGAGTCACTAATCTTGCCAACGATCGAAGCATGACAGTGAAAGTGAACGACCGGGGCCCTTTTGTAGAGGGGCGTCTTCTAGATGTTTCCTATGGCGTAGCCGTGAAACTTGGTTTCGCCGATGCCGGGACCACGCGTGTGCGAGTCGAGGCTATCGATTTAGCGGGTACCGATGACTGGCGGGGTTGGCCCGATAGCGAATACAGTCAACTTCAAGTGGCGGCGTTTCAATCGCTTGAAGCTGCAGAGGCCCTCGCGGAGGCCATCGGTGAGGTGCTGCCTGACCCCTCACTCGTGACAATTAGTGAATTGTCGATGCCTAACGGCGCGCTGTACCGCGTAAGAGTCGGCCCGCTGGATGACAATCAGGCAGTGGAGGCGGTGCGTTCGCAGTTAATCGCTCACGATTTTCCAGATGCGCAGCCCTTGCCCTAACCCAAGTTGGTCTGCTCTTGATACACTCTCGATCACCAAAGTATGGATCCCGGTTACCTTGAACGTGTCTCGTATCTACCCTTTTATTTTTGTTCTAGTTTGTCTGGTCGTATCGCCCTTGTCTCAGGCGATCGTGCCGCCTCCGCCGAAACTCCCAGCCGATGCTTATTTTTTAATCGATGCGAATACGGGCGAGGTGTTGGTTGATCACAATAGCGATCTATCGTTACCGCCTGCGAGCCTGACCAAGATCATGACCTCCTATGTATTGGCTGAAGAGGTAGAGTCTGGGCGTGCGAGCTTGGACGATCCGGTTACGGTGGATGAGGAGTCTTGGGCGCAAAATCCGATGTTCAACGGCTCGTCGTTAATGTGGATTGAGCCAGGTAAGTCGGTTACGCTCGGTGAGTTGGAGCGCGGTATCGTTATATCGTCTGGTAACGACGCCTCGGTTGCAGCCGCCAAGGCGCTCGCTGGCACAACAGCCAGTTTTGTCGATGTCATGAATCAAACTGCAGCTCGTTTGGGCCTCAACGATACGATCTATCGCAACCCGCATGGCTTGCCGCATCCGGAGCATCGAACCACAGCGAGGGATCTGGCCACGTTGTCTGTAGCCCTGATCAATGACCATCCAGAGCACTACAAACTCTACAAGGAACAGCGGTATACCTATAACGGCATACCGACAAGCAATCGCAATACCCTGCTGAGAACAGATGACAGCGTCGACGGCTTAAAAACCGGCTACACCAGCGAGGCCGGTTACGGCTTGGTGGCCTCTGCATTGCGAGAAGACATGCGCTTGGTCTCGGTAGTCTTGGGTAGCGCCACGCGTCGGACGCGGGCGAGCGAGAGCGCAAGCTTGTTGAACTATGGCTTCCGGTTCTTTCAAACGCTTCGGCCCCTGTCCGGTGACGTGACCTTGGCAGAGCCTCGAGTCTGGAAGGCTGAAGTCGATACCTTTGTGGCGGGCGCGCTTGAGTCCATTGCGCTGACTGTCAGTCGGGAGCGAACCGAGGTGGAGATCGAAGTCGATGTTTTGGAGCGTATCGAAGCACCGATATCTCGGGGTGATGCCGTTGGTGCAATCCGCGTTGTCCGCGGCAACGAGCTACTTTACGAAACTGACCTAGTGGCGCTAGAAGATGTTCCCTCTGGCTCATGGTTGACGCGTCTGATTGACGCCCTTGTGCTTTGGTTTCAGGGCCTTCTCGGTTAGTCGATGAGCGACACTGAAGCACCAAAAATTGAGTTTCCTTGTTACCCCTACCCAATCAAAGTGGTGGGACGTGTTACCCCCGACTTTGATACGGTGATCCGCGATCTAATGGAGAGCCACACCGGCGGTTTGAGCGATGCTGATATCAGCGCTAGAGACAGTCGGGCCGGAACATTTAGATCGATTACTTTTATTATCACAGCCACCGGCACTGATCAGCTCGAGGAGATTCATCGAGATTTAATGGCATCGGGCCGGGTGTCGATGGTGATTTAACAATGCGCGTGCGTGATCTGGGGTTAGCCCCTTATGAAGAGACGATTGCTTCAATGCGCGAATTCACCAAAGGTCGTGATGAAAACAGCGAGGATGAGCTTTGGTTGTTGCAACATCCGCCCGTTTTCACTCAGGGCATAGCTGGGAAGCCCGAACACTTGTTGCGGGAGACGTCGATACCCACGGTACAGACCGATCGCGGCGGTCAAGTCACCTACCACGGCCCAGGTCAGTTGGTGATTTATACCCTGGTCAATATTAAGCGCGCGGGACTCGGCGTGAGGGGTCTTGTGACAGCGCTGGAACAATCAATTGTTGCGACGCTGAGTCAATGGGACATCGACTCGGCTCCCGAGCCCAAAGCGCCGGGTGTCTATGTGTCGGGCGCGAAGATTGCATCACTCGGTTTAAAAATCAGTCGAGGGTGCAGTTATCACGGACTGTCTATCAATGTGAATCCGGATTTAACTCCTTTCCGAGACATAAACCCCTGTGGCTATGCCGGCTTAGAAGTGACATCGATGCAAAATCTGTTAGAGCAGCACTGTCCGGCGATCGAGGAGGTGGGGCAAGTATTGGTGCGAGAATTAAAAGCCCATATCCCGGCGAAGTGACCCCATTTGGTGCTTGAGCTGGCATAATTCGCGCCTCAGCTGGAGGCCCCATGTCAGAGTTAAACTCTTCCGTTTCGTCACGTCGTACCTTTGCCATCATTTCCCACCCCGACGCGGGTAAAACGACAATCACCGAAAAACTGCTATTGCTGGGTTCCGCTATACAGGTCGCAGGATCGGTAAAGGGGAAACGGGGGCCGCATGCGACATCGGATTGGATGGCGATGGAGCAGGAGCGCGGTATCTCGGTAACCTCGTCGGTGATGCAGTTTCCCTATCGTGACCGTGTTGTGAACCTGCTAGATACACCCGGTCACGAAGACTTCTCTGAGGATACCTATCGAACATTGACTGCGGTGGACTCTGCACTGATGGTGGTGGACGGCGCTAAAGGGGTCGAGGATCGAACGATCAAACTCATGAATGTCTGTCGACTCCGGGATACGCCGATTATTGGCTTCGTTAATAAACTCGATCGCGATATCCGGGACCCTATCGAGCTCCTCGACGAGATCGAAGAGGTGCTCAAAATCGCGGCGGCGCCGATCAACTGGCCCATCGGGATGGGCCAGTTTTTCAAAGGTGTCTACAACCTCTATACCGATACCATTCACCGTTTCGAGGCTGGCCACGGTCATGAGCTGGCCCCGGATCTTAAGATTCAGGGCTTGGAATCGGAGCAAGCTAAAGCACTACTCGACGATGAGTACGATGACTTCTGCGAAGAGATTGAACTCGTTCGCGGCGCGAGCCACGAATTTGAGCTTGAGGCCTTTTTGTCGGGTCAGTTGACCCCTGTTTTCTTTGGCACCGCCCTTGGTAACTTTGGTGTTCGAGAGATGCTCGACGATTTCGTTGAGTGGGCGCCACCGCCCCAGTCTAGACCGTCAGAATCACGCGCAGTGGAGCCAGCAGAAAGCCAATTCAGCGGTTTTGTCTTCAAGATCCAAGCGAATATGGATCCTAAGCATCGCGACCGAATCGCGTTTGTGAGGGTCTGCTCGGGTGAGTATTCCAAGGGTATGAAAATGCGACATGTGCGCATCGACAAGGACATACGAATCGCCGATGCCGTCTCATTTAAGGCGGGAGAGCGAGAGTTGGTTGAGTGTGCGGTTGCCGGTGACATTATCGGGCTGCACAACCATGGCACGATACAGATTGGCGACACTTTTTCGGCAGGTGAGGCTCTTCAATTCACGGGTATTCCCCACTTCGCACCTGAATTATTCCGCAAGATTCGCTTAGCTGATCCGATGAAAATGAAGGCACTCCAAAAGGGGCTGCAGCAGTTGTCGGAAGAGGGCTCAACGCAGGTTTTCTCACCGCTTAACTCCAGTGATTTGATCGTGGGTGCCGTGGGACAGCTGCAATTTGATGTGGTCGCGCACCGACTGAAAGACGAATACAAGGTCGATGCGCTCTATGAGCCGGTCAATATTTACACCGCGCGATGGCTGGAGGCCGATGATCCTCGGAAGTTCGACGAATTTCGGAAAAAAGCGGCCGATCACTTGTCTGAGGATGGTGGCGGACACCTGACCTATCTAGCACCGACTCGCGTCAATTTGAGCCTGATGCAAGAGCGCTGGCCCGATATTCGATTCAGAGAAACCCGCGAGCACTGACACGCATATCGGTCAGTATTACTCACGGGTTTTGAGTTGGCTTTGGCGCTGGCTTTTTCAGCCTGTAATCAAGAACTGAAAAGCGCTTTGATATCTGCTTCGATGGCACCGGGCTTGGTTTGTGAGCCGTAGCGCGCGACTACATTGCCCTCGGTGTCCACCAGAAACTTCGTAAAGTTCCACTTGATTCGCTTGCTACCCAAGAGCCCACGAGCTTCGTCTTTCATAAACTCGTAAAGGGGATGGGCATTGTCACCATTGACTTCGATTTTATCGAAGAGCGGAAAAGTAGTGCCGAACCGGGTTTCACAGAACTGGACGATTTCTTCACGACCACCTGGCTCTTGTGCACCGAACTGGTTGCAGGGGAATGCTAGGACCGAAAAACCTCGATCTCTATACTCCGCGTGTACTCGCTCGAGGTCCTCGTATTGGGGCGTGAAGCCACATTTAGATGCCGTGTTTACGATTAACAAGACTTTGCCTTTATAGTCGCTAAGCGATACCTCTGAACCGTCAGCGAGCTGCGCTGAAAAGTCGTGGACAGTTGTCATAAGTCGATCCAATAAAAAAGGGGCCGCAAGGGTACTCAATATCGCAGGTAGGTTTCCAGTTCGAACTCGGTGACACGGCGCGCGAACTCATCGCGCTCCTGCTGCTTGGTCGCAAGGTAGAGGGTTTTAAATTCGTCGCTGAGATAGTCGCTTAACAGCTTCGACTTTTTGAATACTGCAATTGCCTCATCCATCGAGATCGGGAGTGCATCGGCAGTGATTTTGGTTTCCCACGCATTGCCCTCGATGGGCTTAGGTGCCTTGAGTTGATTCTCAATTCCATGCCAGATACCTGCTAACACCGCCGCTAATACGAGGTAGGGGTTCGCGTCGGCACCAGCTACCCGGTGTTCGATTCGACGGGCTTTGGGATCGCTTGCGGGGACCCGCAGAGCGGTAGTCCGGTTGTCATAGCCCCAAGCTGATTCTGTCGGCGCGTGGTTGCCTGGTTGAAAACGGCGATAGGCATTGAAACTGGGAGCAAACAACAGAAACGAATCGGGCAACAGTTTTAGACAGCCGGCAATTGCGTACTTCAGCAGATCTGTCCCCTCGTCACCACCATCATCAAAGACATTGACGCCGTTTTCCTCAAGCAGGCTACAGTGAACATGCATACCGTTGCCGGCTTCGTCATGAATTGGCTTCGGCATGAAGGTAGCGACAAATCCGTGACGAGCTGCAACCGCTCTGATTGTTCGTTGCATACGAATTATCTGATCGGCCAAAGCCATGGCATCGTCGCTGTGAGCCATGTTGATTTCGTATTGGCTGGGAGCAGACTCTTTAATGATACCTTCGTAGGGTAAATCCTGAGTTCGGAAGGCCTTGCGCAGTGACTCGAGTAATGGTGCGTGGTAGTCGAGTTCGCTCAATGCGTAGAGATTGCCACCCACACTCGACGTCTGCGTCAGTGCCTGACCTATAGGCTGGTCATCGCTCGGGCGGGGCAGAAGACTGAACTCCAATTCCACCGCCATGCAGGGTCTGAGTGACTTTTCTTCGAAGCGATCAACTAGGCTTTGGAGTACCTGCCGCGGGTCGCCCATAAATGGGTTGCCCTGATCGTCAGACATGGTCATGAGTACCTGAGCTTGATCGATGCCGCGTTCGGTTAACAGCGGGCGCATCGATCCGTCGACAACATGGCAATAGCCATCGATGTCGCCATTGGCATGAGCAAGCTCTGGGATGTCTCGTCCCCAGACATCGAGCCCCAGTGCGGACTTGGGTAGTTTGAGCCCGTGCTTCTCAATGCTATCCAGCTTCTGCACAGGCAACCACTTGCCGCGGGCTATCCCGTTGCAATCGGTAATAAGCGCCTCAACCATCGTGATCTCGGGATAGGCGGTGAGAAATTGACTGACACTGTTCAATGGATAAAGTCCTGCGCTACGTAAGGCACTAGGCTCACCGCATCAGGCTTAAACAACAATGACCAAGGTGGGGCAGTCACTGACGCGATTGGGTCAGTAAGGCGTTTACTCCATGTAGAGTTTTAGGGGATCACCTTCTTGTGCCTTGGCGACGAAGGGGATGGTGTTGATGAATAATGCAAACAAATCGGCTTGTGAGCTGACATCGAGTTTCCGGTAAATCGCCTTTCGGTGACGACGAACCGTCTCTAATGAAATGTCGAGTCGCTCGGCGCTGGTATCAGCTCCGTAGCCGCGCAGCATGAGTTCAAGCACTTCGTGCTCGCGATCACTGACATAGCTCGAGCCGAATGTTTCGTAGCCTTTCTGGATGTGATGATCGACCCCGGGGGTTAGTAAATTGCTTTCGACGAAATCTTGGCGGCGACTATGCAGCTGAATGAGTTCGGCGACACACTCGCTGACAGAGTAGAGCCAATTATATTCCTCATCGCTGAACTCACCTTGCTCAGCGAGGCGCATCATCGACACGTTGACCACACTGCCATCGCCCAGTCGAGTCACAAAAATTGCCTCGTCAATAGTGCCTGTACTCTCGTAATAATCGCGGTAGTAGCTGCTGTTCTCGAAATCAGCTGTGATCAGTCGGGACAGCCGATAGCAGTTATTACGGGGTGAATTCAATGAAATTTTGAAAAATGGGTCTTCGCGGTATGGTCCTTCGAGGTATTCGTCAATCTGACCCGACTGCGCGAGCTTTGGAATCTTGTGGTCAAGCATTTTGGGCGGCAGGTCGCGGTGGTATAGCCAGGCCTGCGGATAGGCAATTGGAATTTGAGCGCCAATCGCCGCGAAAATTTGCTGAAAGAAAATAGGCTCTCCAACGGCGGCAATTGCGTTGGCGAAATCCTTATTCCACTGTTGAAACGCGATGGCGTCCATGGCGAATGTTCTTATACCTCAACCCTATACAGCTAGGGTGAAAGCTTTGGACAGTCGCGTCAATATCGACAACACAGTTCTCAACGCTGAGCACACCTATAAACTCTCGCAATCGCTGCGGTGGTGGGGTTCAATGGTATAGCACGATGCTGGGTGTAGCTGGATGTAGGTGAGGGTATGCCGATACCGGAACTGAGAGATTAATTGATTAGCGTGTGTTCCGCGGTCGTTGATTATCTCAGGCTGTAGAGTGTTAGCGAGGGGTTCCAATCAGCACTGGTTTATTACTGTCTCGCTACCGGCACTAAAGGGCGCCCTAAGTCATCGGGCGCTAATTGCCATAAGCTTACGGTGCATTGTTGGCGTTACTTATCCCCGCTTCAGGATCACAACTTGCCAATAGGTCGCACATCGCCACAGGTACTCGAGCGGTCCATATTGATAACGCTTGAGCCACCACTCAGAGGCTGCTAGTTGACCCCACCATATGGTGACGATCAATACCAGGACAGTACTGCGAGTCAGCCAGCCCGCTGGTATGAGTGTGGCAAGGGTCAGGCAAATCGCAGTCTGGGCAAGATAGTTCGATAACGCGGCTTTACCGACCGCGCGGACGCGATTTATGAACGCGTGGCCTGTCGTTTCGTTCCACCAGGTGAGTAAGACGAGATAGCCTAGCGTCATCGGAATCGTACCCAGGGTATTGGCAAAATTTCCCTGAACGATCGCCACGGTGGAGAAGCCATTGCTAGCTGTCCAAAGTAATCCGAAACCTGTGAGAAGTGTGCCAATCAAGATTAAGAGCAGGCTCTGTCTTAGCTTTTGGCGATACGATCCTGCATCAGTAAGCGTCCCACTGGCGTAAAGACCCATACCAATCAACATCATGCCCAGAGCCCGGGCGAAGATATCGTAGAGAATGCCAAGACCCGCAAGCTCTATGGCCTCGGAGCCGCTCTCGATCACGGAATTCTCCCAGAGCACGCGGATGGCGGAGGGGTCAACATTAACTAACACGGCGTCATAGGCAATGATGGTAGAAAGGTAAATTAAGACCCCGCTAAAAATTAGTAATGTCGGTGGCAGTTTTCGACACAACAACAGGACGGGAGCGCAAATCGCATAGATCAATAAAACATCGCCGACCCAGAATGACCCGTGAATCAAACCTATAATGAACAATATAAAATTGCGCCACAGGCTCAGTCTTACTCCTGCGCGACCTTTGGCGTCAGCTCGCTCGCAAAAAAGAATGATGCTCGCGCCGAACAACAGTGAAAAAAGCGCCATGAATTTTTGATCGGCGAATACTTCTCCGAGTCCGGCTACAAGCCAATCGAAAAAGCCCTGATTGTCGGGGTTGGAAATGTCAAAGTAGGCGTTATTCCCCAGGAAAAAGGAGACCGCGTTCATAATTAAAATGCCCATAACGGCGACACCGCGAACCGCGTCGAGATGGGTTATGCGCTCAGATGACGGCATTAGCAGTGGGTCCTAGGTTCGCGACTCCGCGACACTCAGGTCGCTGCAAGCAGCACTATGATTTCGCGCTCCAGTGCCTCGACTGTCACCATGGAGGCTTCGGAGTCACTTCTTCCCTGAACTTCGACGACACCATCGGCAAGGGATCGCTCACCAATGGTCACCCGCAGGGGGACGCCGATCAGTTCGCAATCGGCGAACTTAACACCGGGTCGCTCTTTGCGGTCATCCATTACCACGTCGACACCGCGAGCGCGCAAAGCATCATAGATTGAGTCGGTAGTCTCCTTGACCAGATCTGACTTGTCGTACCCCAGTGGGATTAAAGCAACTGCAAACGGCGCCATCGTCCGCGGCCAAATAATGCCGCGGTCATCGTTGTTTTGCTCAATCGCTGCCGCAACAATTCGGGTAATACCGATGCCGTAGCAACCCATGCTCATAGGTACCGACTTGCCCGACTGGTCCAGTACCGTGGCGTTCATCGCTTCCGAGTACTTTGTACCGAGCTGGAAGATGTGCCCAACCTCGATACCTCGCTTGATATCGAGGGTCCCAGATCCACAAGGGCTTGGGTCACCAGCAACTACTTTTCGCAGATCCGCCACATCAAAGCCGACGACATCGCGCTCCCACTGCGCGCCTCTGAAGTGTTGGTCTTCGACATTGGCACCGCAGACAAATTCGCTGAGCGCTGCCGCCGCTCTGTCCACGATTACCCGCGCTTTGAGATTAACGGGGCCTAAGGAGCCGAATGATGCGCCGGTAAGCGCTTTAACTTTCGACTCATCGGCCATCTCTAGCGGGCTCATGACGCCGGGTAATTTCTCGGCTTTTATTTCATTGAGCTGATGGTCCCCTCGAACCACCAATGCCACAAGATCATCGTCTTCGCCCTTCACGAATAAGGTTTTAACCGATTCTGTTGCGGGCACACCACATTGCTCGGCCAGCGCATCGATTGTTTTGATGCCCACCGTATCAAAGGCTTCAAGCTCACTTGTTGACTCAACAGCATCGGTGCTCACTTGGATAGCCTCAGCAAGCTCCACATTAGCGGCGTAGTCACTACTATCGGAGAACGCAATGAGGTCCTCGCCAGACGCCGCCAGCACATGGAATTCATGTGAATTACTGCCCCCGATAGAGCCGGTATCAGCGACAACCGGCCTGAAATCCAAGCCGAGACGCTGAAAAATAGCGGTGTAGGCTTCGTGCATACGCCAATAGGTCTCTTCCAGCGAGGCGTGATTTTCATGAAACGAATACGCATCTTTCATTACGAACTCACGCGAGCGCATCACGCCAAAACGCGGACGAATTTCATCGCGAAACTTGGTCTGGATCTGGAAGAAGTTCAGCGGCAGCCGCTTGTAGCTCTTGACCTCGGTTTTAGCCAGGTCAGTAATCACCTCTTCATGGGTGGGTCCGAGGCAAAACTCTCGGTCGTGGCGGTCGGTCAGACGGCACAATTCGGGTCCGTAGGCTTCCCAGCGACCCGATTCTTGCCATAGTTCGGCTGGTTGCACCATGGGCATCGCGACTTCGATGGCACCCGCACGCTCCATTTCTTCTCGAACAATCGCTTCGACCCTTCTCACCACTCGCAGTCCCAGCGGCATCCACGTGTAAATGCCGGCAGCCACGCGCTTGATCAGGCCTGCGCGGAGCATCAGTTGGTGACTAATAATCTCGGCGTCGGCCGGTGTTTCCTTGGTGGTCGACAAGGGGAATTGTGAGAATTTCATAGCGACTCTGAAATGGCTGTTGGGGTGATGGCGCGCAGTGTATCAAAGCCTCTGGCTTGGCGTCGGCAATTCGCGTCGTTGCGCTTGCGTTGAGAGGGGTTGTTAGTGGCTTGCTGATGTTGTTTCATTACCTCGCAAACAAAAGATCCATCGACAGTGCACGTATGGGATAAGGTATGCCTGACAAGAAAAAGTCAAAAATCCAGTCGAAATCCAGGGCTGAGAAGTGGCCGAAAAAGCGAACTAAGAAGGCGCTTTATGCACATTTGGCTGCTAAAACAGATCTGACCTCGGTTGAGGTCACCAGCCTGATGAAAGAGCTCGAGCGGGTGATGGCGCGCGAGCTAAGGGAAAAAGGTCCGGGCGGGTTCACTTTACCTGGCTTATTAAAGATGACCACAGTGACCCGCCCCGCCGTTCGATCACGTACAGGTGTAAACCCTTTTACGGGAGAAGAAACCGTATTCAAAGCCCGGCCGGCAAGTCGAGCAGTGAAGATAAGGCCCCTCAAGAAGTTGAAAGATTTTGCTAACTCGTAGCAAGCAATCCAGCTGTATTTGACGGTTAAATATCAACCCAGTTTCGTGTAGGCTTCGCGCTCGCTCATTTGGGTCGGTTGTCAGCCGGGCCTTCCTAGCGCAGAGATCAATGAGATGCCGATATACGAATACCATTGTGAGGCCTGTGGTAACGACCATGAGGCCCTGCAGAAAATTGCTGATGAGCCGCTGACTGTCTGCCCGAATTGTGGCGCGGAGCGCCTTAAGAAGAAGGTGTCAGCCCCGAGCTTTCGCTTGTCGGGGTCAGGCTGGTATGAGACTGACTTCAAGACCGGTAACAAGAAAAATCTCGCGGGTGACAGCGACAACAAAGGGTCGTCGTCAGGGGACAGCAGCAAGGCGGCGAGTCAGACCTCTGACGCGGGCACTAAAACAGCCGCGGTGAGGCAAACAAGCTCAGATAAGAGCTAGCAAAGGACAGAGATACAGGAATCATGCGCACACACTATTGCGGAGCGGTCACCGATAGCCTTGTAGGCGACACTGTCACAATCTGTGGCTGGGTCGATCGTCGGCGAGATCACGGCGGTGTTATTTTTCTCGATATGCGCGATCGCGACGGCATTGTGCAGGTGGTGTTTGATCCAGATACCGAAGAGTCATTTGCGCTTGCAGATCGTGTACGGAGTGAATACGTTCTTCAAATCACCGGTCGCGTAAGAGACCGGGACGCGGCCACTATTAATCCCAATATGGCAACCGGTCGCATTGAAATCCTCGGCAAAGAACTCACTTTGCTCAATGAAGCAGTATCACCACCATTCCCGCTCGATGAGCATCAGAAGGTGGGTGAGGACGTCAGGCTACGATACCGGTTTATGGATCTGCGCCGAGAGCAAATGCAAAACAACTTGATTGCGCGCTCCCGCATCACCTCATCGATTCGGCGTTATCTGGAATCGCAGGGTTGTCTGGATATCGAGACACCCATGCTGACGCGGGCGACCCCAGAGGGTGCGCGTGACTATCTGGTGCCGAGTCGCACCAATGCCTCTAAGTTTTTTGCGTTGCCTCAGTCACCGCAGCTGTTCAAGCAATTGCTTATGGTCTCAGGGTTCGATCGCTACTATCAGATAGCCCGATGTTTCCGCGATGAAGACTTGCGTGCGGACCGTCAACCTGAGTTCACGCAAATTGATATCGAGCTGTCGTTCACCGACGAAAAAGAGGTGATGAGTCTGACTGAGGGTATGGTGCGCGAACTGTTTGCCGAGCACCTCGATGTGGATCTTGGTGAGTTTCCAACCATGTCGTGGCATGAGGCTATGGAGCGATTCGGCTCCGACAAGCCCGACCTTAGGATCAACCTCGAGTTAGTGTCACTGGATGATTTATTGGCCGAGGTGGAGTTCAAGGTGTTCTCAGGGCCAGCCAATGACCCTGCAGGGCGTGTTGCTGCGCTCAAAGTGCCCGGTGGAGCCAAGCTCAGTCGAAAGGAAATCGACGATCTCACCAAATACGTCAGTCACTACGGCGCTCGAGGTTTGGCATGGATTAAAGTCAATGATAAGGCTGCCGGTGTCGATGGTTTGCAGTCGCCCATCCTGAAGTTTATGCCCGAGGCAACTATTGAGGCGATGGTGACACGTCTGGGTCTTGAGGATGGCGATATTGTGTTTTTCGGTGCTGATAAGCGTCAGACGGTGAACGACTCGCTGGGCGCCTTGCGCCTTAAGGTAGCCGATATGCTGGGCCTCGTGAGCGACTCCTGGGCACCGCTGTGGGTGGTTGACTTCCCCATGTTCGAATCGGTCGAGTCGGGTTTGACCGCATTGCATCACCCGTTTACCTCTCCGGCTTGTTCCGCAGATCAGTTGAAAGCGAATCCGGAGTCTGCTCTATCGCGAGCTTATGACATGGTGTTAAACGGCAGCGAAATTGGTGGTGGCTCGATTCGTATCCACGATCAAACGATGCAGCGTGTGGTGTTTGAATTGCTCGGGATTAGTGAGGAAGAGGCCAGTGCGAAGTTCGGATTCCTACTTGATGCGCTCAAGTTCGGTGCGCCCCCGCATGGTGGCCTGGCGTTTGGACTGGACCGTCTCGTAATGCTCATGGTGGACGGCCAATCGATACGAGACGTCATCGCCTTCCCCAAAACCCAATCGGCGCAGTGCGTGATGACCGATGCGCCCGGCGAGGTTTCTACACAGCAGTTGCGCGAGCTCAATATCCGTCTTAGAGCTACCGACTGATTCTATTCAGAATGACGACGCTCTCCTGATGATTCACAATAGTTGGGAGAGGACTTGCTATGGCAATTGTGTTGGGGATCGACCCCGGATCGAGAAAAACAGGCTTTGGTATTGTCTCAACCGAGACCGGTAAGCCCTGTTACCTGACCAGTGGCGTCATTCGTTTGCCCACCGACTCGGGTTTGCCCGCTCGATTGAAGGTG
Source organism: Halieaceae bacterium MED-G27 (assembly GCA_002456975.1). Classification (GTDB taxonomy): domain Bacteria; phylum Pseudomonadota; class Gammaproteobacteria; order Pseudomonadales; family Halieaceae; genus Luminiphilus. The sequence goes on along the minus strand of NTKA01000017.1, from coordinate 13,541 downwards.
CTATCCGATTCCCTCACCGAGTTAATCGAGACCTACCATCCTGATACGGCTGCGGTGGAAGAGGTGTTTATGGCGAAGAGCGCGGGTTCGGCCTTGAAGCTGGGACAAGCCCGAGGCGCCGCTGTCGTGGTTTGTGCCGCGGCCGGTCTGGATGTTCATGAATACGCAGCTCGACAGATTAAGCAGGCAGTGGTGGGTACAGGTGCGGCAGATAAAGAGCAGGTCCAGCACATGGTCACCCGATTACTTCGGCTTCCCGCCACTCCCCAAGAAGATGCCAGTGATGCACTCGCCGCGGCGCTGTGTCACATTAACGGTGCGCAAGCGCGAGCATTGACAGGCGACCAGTATGGCGGTGGCCGCCGGCGTCGCTAGTCGAATACAGGAACAGGAGAGTGGTAGATGATTGACCGGTTGCGAGGCACCGTTTTATCCAAGCAAGCACCCGAGGTCATAATCGATGTTAATGGCGTCGGGTATGAGGTCCGAGTTCCCATGACGACGCTCTATCAGCTACCCGAAGTTGGCGCCGAGGCGATTCTGCTGACCCATTTCGTTGTGCGTGAGGATGCACAGCAGCTTTTCGGCTTTGTGCGCGAGATCGATCGTCGATTATTTCGGGATCTGATTAAGGTGAATGGTGTGGGGCCAAAGCTTGCGCTGGCGATCTTATCGGGTATGGACACTGAGCAATTCGCACAATGCTTGAATCGGAATGACGTGGCGTCGCTTGTGGCATTGCCGGGAGTGGGTCAGAAAACGGGTGAGCGGCTACTGGTTGAAATGCGAGATAAAGCGGGTCGCTGGCTTGCTGATGTGGTGCCCGCCGATATGTCGGCGCCTACTGCATCTGCGCCAACCCCCGATGCGCGAGCAGAGGCGGAACAGGCCCTAGTCGCGCTTGGTTACAAGCCAACCGAGGCCAGCAAGTTGGTATCCGCCGTTGACGATGCCTCGGGCTCACCAACGAGTGAAGAGCTTATTCGTCAAGCGCTGCAACTCGCTATGCGGTGACATGGAGTCCATCAACATGCAGTGGAAGTCCCACAAGAGAGGTGACAATTGATCGAGACCGACCGACTCGTAGCGCCAGCATCAGGCGACGGGGGTGAGACGGCCCTAGACCGAGCGGTACGCCCCAAAACGCTGGAAGACTATGTGGGCCAGCAGCCGGTACGCGAGCAGATGGAAATTTTCCTGTCGGCAGCAAAGGGGCGCGGCGAGCCGCTAGACCATACACTGATTTTTGGCCCCCCCGGTTTGGGTAAGACCACGCTGGCATCGATCATCGCGCATGAAATGGGGGTTCAGTTAAAAACCACTAGTGGCCCGGTATTAGAGAAGGCGGGTGACATCGCGGCCATCATGACCAACCTCGAACCTAATGACGTGTTGTTTATCGATGAGATTCATCGCTTAAGTCCCTACGTCGAGGAGATTTTGTATCCCGCGATGGAGGATTTTCAGCTCGATATCATGATTGGAGAGGGGCCAGCCGCACGATCGATAAAGTTAGACCTGCCGCCATTCACCTTGGTCGGCGCAACCACGCGTGCAGGCCTGTTAACGTCACCACTACGCGACCGCTTCGGCATCGTTCAGCGCCTCGAGTTCTACAACGTCAATGATTTAAAGCATATTGTTTCCAGAGCTGCAGGTATTTTGGGTGTGGATGCAGATGCAAAGGGTGCGCTAGAGATAGCCAAGCGCTCGCGAGGTACGCCACGGATTGCCAACCGGCTGATGCGGCGAGTCCGCGACTATGCGCAGGTCAAAGGGGACGGTGTGATTACTCAGGCAATGGCGGAGCAGGCACTCGATTTGCTCAGTGTTGATGAGCAGGGCTTTGATCATCTCGATCGTCGATTCTTGCTGACGCTCATCGAAAAATTCGATGGCGGGCCTGTCGGCATCGACAGCCTTGCGGCAGCGTTGTCTGAGGAGAGAGGCACACTCGAGGATGTGATCGAGCCCTACTTGATTCAGCAGGGACTGATTACTAGAACGCCTCGGGGAAGGGTCGCTACGAATAGCGCTTACCGGCATTTTGGTCTCTCGATTCCGGCACAAGATCAGTCTGCATCACCACAGATGTCGCTTGATGATCTCGATAATGCGTGAATTTTCTCTGCCAATACGGGTCTACATTGAAGATACCGACGCTGGAGGCATTGTTTACTACGTCAACTATTTAAAGTTTTTCGAGCGAGCGCGGACCGAGCTGGTGAGATCGCTCGGTCATGGTAAACGCGCAGTTATGGATGACGGTACACAATTTGTCGTGTCGAAAGCCGAGATTCACTATCGCGAGCCTGCGCGTCTCGACGATGACTTGGTGGCGGTGGCATCGTGTAGTGAGGTAGGCGGTGCTACGATCGATTTTGACCAAAAGGTTTTAAGAGATGAAACAGTTTTGGTAGAGGGATCGGTTCGTATTGCGCTGATCGATAGTGTCACTGGCCGGCCCAAACGCCTTACCGCCGATTTGCGAGCAGCCTTGATGAATGATGGAGACTAAAACCGGTGAATGAAGAGCTGAGTGTCATCGAGTTAATAATGGGGGCTAGCCTGACCGTGAAAGCGGTCATGGCAACTCTGGTGGCAGCGTCTGTTGTGTCATGGTTCATGATTGTCCAGCGCATCATTATTTTGCAGCGTGCTAATACGGAACTAATCGATTTTGAAGATCGATTTTGGTCCGGAATGGATTTGGGCCAACTGTATCGCGAGGGCACTGAGGTCAGCGAAGAGGGCGTTGATATCACCGGTGGAGAGTCGCTGTTCAGAGCGGGCTTTAAAGAGTTCTCGAAGCTAAGCCGACAATCGTCAATGGAAGCTGATGCGGTACTTGAGGGATCGCGCCGTGCCATGCGAGTAGCACTGCTCAGGGAAAGCGATCGCTTAGAGCGCCACCTGCCATTTTTGGCCTCAGTCGGATCGACTAGTCCCTATATTGGGCTCTTTGGGACGGTGTGGGGAATCATGCACTCATTTCGAGGCTTGGCGACTACTTCCCAGGCGACACTTGCGGCGGTTGCACCCGGTATCTCCGAGGCCTTGATCGCCACCGCGATGGGTTTATTTGCAGCGATTCCGGCGGTGCTCGCCTACAACCGGTTTGCCGCCAAGGTCGATGGTCTGATTAACCGCTATGAATCGTTCGTCGACGAATTTTCTGGTTTATTACAGCGACAGAGTTACGCGCAGGCCGCTAAAAACAAGCGAGGTGATAACGCGTGAGGCAACGACGCGCACTCGCTGAGATCAATGTAGTTCCTTATATCGATGTGATGTTGGTACTGCTAGTTATTTTTATGGCGACGGCGCCCCTTCTTATGCAGGGCGTGGAAGTGCAGTTGCCACAAACGGCAACGCAGCCGGTCGAGACCACAGATGCAGAGCCACTCATTGTGTCGATCGATCAGGATGCAAAGTTGTATCTGAATCTGGGTGCTCAAGACGATCAGGCATTGTCAATCGAGACGGTAAAGCAGCGGGTTGCCACTGTTCTCCGGAGGAATCCGAACAAGGCTGTCATGGTTTGGGGTGATCAGCGTGTTCCCTACGGCGAGGTGGTGATCTTGATGAGTGAGCTGCAGGCCGCAGGCGCAGGATCGGTTGGTCTTGTCACGGACCCACCCTCGGGTCGCCAATGAACAGTGAGCGCTGGTTAATCGTTGGTGTGCCAGCGGTTGTCGCAGGGCTTGTGCAATTGCTTTTTATTGTCGCTATGCAAGGTGGCTGGTCAGCGCTGTCACCGACTATCACGGCCAAGCCCGCGGTTATTCAGGCATCGTTGGTATCCTTAAAACCCAAGCCCGCGCCCGTCCAAAAACCTACACTAAAGCCCAGGACAAAACCCAAACCGGCACCGCCGAAGCCAGTAGCGCCTGAGCCCGAACCCATCGTTGTGGAGAAGCCGCCCGAGCCGGCGCCACCGAAAGAGCCTACGGTTACCGAATCTGAACGGGCTGAAGCGGTATTGGCTGCGTTGCAAGAACAGCTGCTCTCTTCGTTGGCGGACTTGCCCGATTCAGAACTCGAGACCGATGACGAGTTGTTGCCAGTGCAACAAGTGGCTGCATCCATTCAACTGAGAATTAGCCAAAATTGGCGCCGTCCTCCGTCCGCCCGAAACGGTATGGAGGTATTATTGCAAATTAACCTTGTGCCTACGGGGGAAGTGGTTGGGATCGCGATTGTGAGCCCGAGTGGCAGTTCTCCGTTTGATCGCAGTGCCGTTGCCGCCATCGAGCGGATACGACAGTTTCCCGAGGTCGCTACCTTGCCTATTCAGGATTTTGAGAAGTATTTTCGGCAATATAAAATTCGGTTAAGACCGGAAGACTTGAGGTATTGATGCAAACAATTCGTTTTTGGCTGCTCGTTGCAATAATGCTTGGCTGCAATGTCGCGCACGCACAATTAGAGATCTTGGTCACCCGGGGAATCGATAACCCCACTGCCATCGCGGTGGCGCCTTTTGCTTGGGACGGCCTTGGCGGTGCGCCTGAAGACTTTGCTCAGATTATCGACTCCGATCTCGCAAGAAGTGGCCAGTTTAGTCCGGTAAGCCGTCGGGACATGCTCAGCCTGCCGACCGAGAAATCTGAGATTTACTACCGTGATTGGCGTGCTATTTCCGCGAGATATCTCGTGATTGGACGCGTTAGTCAGGGTGTACAGCTGCGGGTGGATTACGCGCTTCATGACGTCGAGCGCGGCACTGAGCTATTTACAGGCTCTATCGTGGGGCCAGTGTCGGAAGCTCGGATGGTGGCACATCGGGTTGCCGACGCGCTCTATGAGAAGTTAACGGGAATTCCAGGGGCTTTTGCTACGCGCTTGCTCTATGTTTCTGTTACCAGAAATCCGGAGGGTAAAGACTTTTATCGACTGACGGTCGCCGATAGCGACGGTCGCAGACCCATCGTATTGCTCGAGGGCCGGGACCCGATTTTGGCGCCCAGTTGGTCGCCCGACGGTAAGCAGGTGGCCTACGTATCATTTGAGTCCTCGAGACCTGCAATTTTTCGGCAGGTATTGGCGACGGGAGAGCGCGAACAGCTGACCAATTTTATGGGGTTAAACAATTCACCTGTTTGGTCACCCGACGGAACACAGATGGCTTTGGTGCTGTCAAAAGACGGCAACCCTGATATCTATTTATTGGATCTTGCCAGCAAGCAACTGACGCGACTCACTCGTCATTACGCGATTGACACAGAGCCCACCTGGATGCCCGATGGCAAGTCGCTTTTGTTTACTTCAGATCGAGGCGGCCGACCCCAGATCTACCGCTATGACTTGATGTCGGGAAAGCAAGAGCGGGTTACTTTTGAGGGCCGATACAATGCCCGCGCTCGGGTCGCTCAGGACGGGCGTAACGTTGCGCTGGTGCACCAGCGGGGCGGTAAGTTTCATATTGCTGTGTATGACTTAATCAGCGAGCGGCTGACTATTCTCACCGAAACCTCCTTGGATGAGAGCCCCAGCATCGCACCCAATGGGTCAGTCGTCATTTATTCGACAAAACAGGGTGATAAGAGTGTTTTGAGTGCGGTTGCCGTGGACGGCGGTGTTCGCTTCAGCCTCCCTGCTAGATCGGGCAGTGTTCAAGAGCCCGCCTGGTCTCCTCTGTTATTTTCGGAGTGATTGAGAAAAAAATTGCGACCTAGTCAACAAATGGACATATATGCGCTACATTATGGGGACTAAAACCAATCTTTGATGTGGGAAAAGGCGCCATGACAATGAAAAACACACTGGGGAAAATTACGGCCGTCGTATTGATGGCAGCGTTAATCAGTGCTTGCTCTAGCAACGACGCAAAAGAGCAGGCGGCAGCGCAAGAAGCTGAGCGAGTAGCAGCTGAGCAAGCTGCAGCTGAAGCTCAAAAGAAAGCGGCAATGCAGGCTGCAGAAGATCGCGCCAGAGCGGCGGAAATGAAAGCCAAGCGTGACGAAGAGAAGCGCATGATGGCCGCTGTTGAGGCCGCCGGGAGTATCTTCTACTTCGACTATGACAGTTCAGCTTTGGGCGACGACGCCCGCGCTGCGATTGATGCTCACGTTGCTATGATGATGTCTAACAACGACAGCGTCCGCCTCGAAGGTCATACTGATGAGCGGGGAACGCGTGAATACAACCTCGCGCTGGGCGAGCGTCGTGCTAATGCTGTCCGTGATTATATGGTGGCGAGCGGTGTGCCTGCCTATCGTATCGAGACCATCAGCTACGGTGAAGAAAACCCCGTTGCTTATGGATCAGGCGAATCAAGCTACAAGCAAAACCGTCGCGTGGAGATTAAGTAAGATCACAATGACGTTGTTTGAAAATATCAAGCCGGTGCTGGTCGCCGGCTTTTTTTTGTCTGCGTCGGCACTGGGTTTTGCACAGCAAATAGTTTCAGCTAACCCAGCTTTTGAGCCAGAGCCTGTGGCTGCGCTGCCACCCAGCAACTCCGATTCGTCGGTTGTACCCTTTGGTCGCACGAGAACCACAGTAGGTGATGACACAGGTAGTTTGGTGATTCGATTACAGCAGCTCGAAGAAGAAATCCGCAGATTGAATGGCATTGTCGAGGAGCAGCAATTGCTACTAACACGTCTTCAGGATCAATCACTCGAGCGCTACGTAGAGTTAGACCGCCGTATTGCGATGGTTGGTGTCGATGGCAATGAAGTGGTGTTGGACGACGCAGTAGGCGCTGAAGCTGCGGATCTGTTTGACGGTGCCGATGATTCTGGAATCACTATCGCGCCCGTGCAGACCGAACAAACCAAGGAGCTCCCTGGGGAGCGAGACGCCTACCAAGCAGCCTATTCACTGGTGCCACAGCGCGCATTTCCAGAGGCTCTTGCAGCGTTTAAATCATTTTTGGCGAACTACCCATTTGGTCGATATGCGTCGAATGCGCATTACTGGCTTGGTGAGCTTTATTTGGTTGTTGACCCCGTTGAGCCTGAGTTAGCGAGACAAAGTTTTCGCCTATTGCTCGACCAATACCCATCAGACAAGAAAGTCCCTGACGCGCTTTATAAACTTGGGATTGTGTATGCTTTGAAAGGGGACCTCGAGCGTTCGAATGAATACCTCAATCGGGTAATCAGTAAGTACGGTAGCGAAGGGCATCCAGCAGCTCAATTGGCGGCTGAACTGTTAGCAAAGCAATCGTCTGAATAGCTTTAGTAATACCTCGTTGTTAAACGCTCCTCGGGTCGCGTTTGATCGAACCAGTCAGGCTAGTCCGAACCAGGTCAACAAAACCTTCCATCACAAAAAAACCACCCGGTGGGTGGTTTCTTTGAGATGGTGGGTCGTGCTGGGTTCGAACCAGCGACCAATTGGTTAAAAGCCAACTGCTCTACCGACTGAGCTAACGACCCGAAAACGATGTTCGAAGGGCGCGTATCGTACGGTTTGCGGCAGAAAAAGCAAGACCTAAGCTGACATCTGATCGGGCGAGGCGCGCTTTCGATGTTGATAGTTGAAGAAGCCGAGCCGATACAACTTATATAGTCACTGGCTTGCCGTTAACAGTTGCCTACTCTTGCCTTGCAGCTACCGCTACGTACGAAAAAACCGCACAAGCTATTGGGACGCGTTAAGCTTACATAGGCGGGGCGAGATTGATTGATGAAAGAGCAAGTACAGAGCAACGTAGTGGGGGCGGGCATTATTGGTCTCGCAGTTGCGCTGTCTCTCCAGCAGTCAGGGCGACGAGTTAAGCTTTTTGATCGCGGTGCGCCCGGTGAGGACACCAGGTTTGGAAATGCGGGCATAGTATCTATCGCATCGATTTTTCCAGAGGCCGAGCCCAACACATGGAAGACTCTTGCTGGCAGTTTCACCCAGGCGGCGATTACCGGTAAGTTGTTGACCACGCGGGCGTCGGATCGTGAGCCTGAAGTGGATCTTGCGCCTTATCGCGTTGACCGGTCTTAGTCATGCCAAAACAACACCTACCTGACTATCGATCAAACAGTGGCTGGAACGCAATGCTGCCTCCTCGCGCGATTAATGATTCATTGCGCGAGCATCGAGGGGTCGACGTGGTCATCGTTGGCGCCGGTTTTACCGGCCTTGCCTGCGCCAAGCGATGGGCGGAGTTAGTACCTGACTGCCGAATCGCTCTCCTTGATGCCAGCGAGATCGGCGAGGGAAACCCGGGTAGAAATTCGGGGTTTCTGTTGGATGTGGCGTTGGCCGAGGACGCGGACCCCGCCAACACAGATCGTATGGCTAAATGCAATGAGTTAACGCGCGCCGCAATGCAGAGTATTGTCGAGGATGTGGCACGCTCAGGTCTGGAGGTCGATCTCGAGAGGACGGGTACTTATCGAGCGGCGGCGGGCAGTGCCGGCATGCAGGCTTTGAGTAACTACCAAGCCTTTTTGAAGTCGGCAGAGCTCCCATTTCGTGAGCTCGACCAGGCTCAATTGAAGCGTGAGCTCGGTACTGACTTCTACCAAGCAGGGCTGTATTCCCCTGATTGTTATTTAGCGCAACCCGCGGCTGTGATCAGAGCCTTAGCAACGACCATCCCTGATACCATCGATGTTTACGAACGCACGCCTGTGGTGCGGATTTCGCCAGTCTCCGTGGGCTGGCAGGTGCTCACCAGTCAGGGAAGTTTGACCTGTACTGACTTGGTGCTCGCTAATAACTCCTTTATTGCAGGTCTCGGCGTTGCGACCTCGAATCTTGCTTCAGTCTACACTTATGCGGCACTGACAGAGCCGTTATCAGCGTCAGCACTTGGCTCGCTAGGCAGTGTGCGCAATTGGGGGGTGTTACCGACTCACCGACTAGGCAGTACCCTTCGCTTAACAGTCGATGGCCGTCTGCTCATTCGATCACTGCACGATCTCGAAAAAGAGCAGAGCGAGCATCGAGTTCGCGAAGCGCTATCACTGAGACTCAGGCGCCGGTTCCCCCAACTTGGTGATTTGCGATTTGAATCTGTCTGGGGTGGTGCTGTGGGCTTCACCTACAACGGTGGTCTAGTCTGGGGAGACAAACAGCCCGGACTGTGGGTGTCAGGCGGCTGCAACGGTGGCGGTACTGTGAAGGGGACCATGCTGGGTCGTTTGTTGGCCGACAAGGCGAACGGCAAAGCAGTGCCCGATTTGGAAGCACTGTTCGGAACGGCTTCATGGATGCCCCCTAATCCCATTAAAGGTCTCGGATTCCAGCTGACATCAGCTTGGCAAAGCTGGCAGGGGCGCGATGAGCTCTAGCGCGTTATAGTGGGGAAAGGCTTAGTCACTCTAGGCTACTTAATAAGGGGGTGTTGTGGAAGCGACTGATTACTTGGGGCCTTTGTCGCTAGTACCCGCTTCTGTGGCGATTCTGCTTGCCTTTATTACGCGAAATACAATTTTTTCCTTGGCCGCCGCCTGTTTTGTCGGGGTGCTTGTCGCGGGCGAGGGGCTGTTAGGCTTTCCTCGGTTACTCGTTGGCGCATTGGGAAATGAGGGATTTTCATGGATCTTATTGCTCGAATTTTTTATCGGCATGCTGATTGCGTTTTTTCAGCGGACCGGGGCGATTCGAAATTTCACTGGATTTATCGAACGTCGAGAAATGACACGGATTCGTGTGCAACTCATTGCCTGGCTTATGGGAATGTTCGTCTATTTCAGTGATTACTTTAGTCCGCTTTTTGTCGGTTCGACCATGCGGAGCTTATCGGATCGTTATCGAGTATCGCGCGAGAAGCTTGCCTATATATGTGATTCAACATCCGCGCCGGTGAGTATTTTAGTGCCTTTCACCGGCTGGGCTGTTTTTGTAGCGGGGCTCACCATCGGTATGGGGCCGATTGCGGACGCGAGCGATGCCATCATGCTGTTTATTTATGGTATCCCCTTCAACTTTTATGCAATGTTGGCGGTGCTGATGGTCGGAGCGATCGCCGGCAACTTGTTGCCCGATTTTGGTCCAATGAGGCGGGCGGAAATCCGAGCCCAAGAAGAAGGTAAGTTGGTTGCCGATGGTGCTCAGCCGCTGATGAGCGAGGACCTAACGGGGATCCAACCCGCCCAGCATGTGCAAACCAGTTTATTTTGGAACTTTGTATTCCCAGTGCTCCTAGTGATTGGATGTGCATTGGGTGCCGTGATCATTACCTCCAGTGCAAAACCTATGGAGGCCTTCATGCTCGCTGCCTTTAGTTCTGCCATCATTATGCGACTCCAGGGATTTTCGTTGAACGAAATCACCGACACCGCCATGACTGGGATAAAAGGGATCATGCCTGCGGTCATCATTTTGGCTTTCGCCTATGCGCTCAACGACCTATCAGCAGCTTTGAATACCGCGGATTATGTGGTGTCAATTACTCAGGTATGGCTGACCCCTCAGCTGTTACCCGTGTTGGTTTTCCTGATCACGGGTGCTGTTGCATTTTCTACCGGCACCTCATGGGGCACTTACGCCATTATGGTTCCGATTGCCATTCCGTTAGCGTTCAGCTTTTCAGGCGATCAGTTGTCACCATTGATCTATTGCACGTTAGCAGCGGTTGCAGGTGGTGGGGTATTTGGAGATCACTGCTCGCCGTTGTCTGACACGTCAATCCTCGCGTCCACAGGCGCGGCTTCAGACCACATGGATCATATCAAGACGCAGTTTCCCTACGCCGCGAGTGTGGGGTTGATCAGTGTTATCTTATATCTGCTAATAGGATGTGGTCTGCAGATATAACGCTGTCTCGGCGATGGCTCGGGCCTCTATTATTCCAAGTGGGTCACGAACTCGATCTTGATTCGTGTTCCTGCGCTGCAACTCACACCTAGTTCATGACTTGGAGTCACAGCCTCGGGTACTGTCAGGTGTCGAGCGGGTTGGAGCGTCGATTAAGGCTTGATTACCCGTTTCTTTGAGGAGATATTGTCGCCGTGGGCGCCCGAAGCGCGCCGCCTCTCAATTCAATTCGTAGTCAGGACAACCCATGAGAACAAGAATACTATCGGCAGTGACAATTTTCGTTTCGACACTGGCGGGCTCAGCTGTGGCTGAAACGCTCATGTTAGGGCATCCCGCTATTTCCTCGGATCAAATAGCGTTCACCTATGCCGGTGATATTTGGGTCGCGCAAAGGGATGGATCTGATCCCCGCCGATTGACTGTGCATCCGGGAACCGAAATAACCCCTCATTTCTCTCCTGATGGTTCGAGAATAGCCTTTAGCGCTAACTACGAGGGAAATACCGACGTCTATGTGATCTCTTCGAACGGAGGCGCGCCTCAGCGTCTAACCTGGCATCCGAGAGCCGACTACGTCAGGGGATGGAGTGCCGACGGTAGCAGTGTGGCATTTGCATCAGACCGCGAGGTAAATGGTGGCCGGTCTGATCAGCTGTTTCATGTCAGTCTCGAAGGGGGAATGCCCGAAAAGCAAATGCGAGCGGCCTATTTCCAAGGTGACTGGCATGAGGAAGGCCGAACACTCGCTTACATTGATTTCGGTCCGGCTTACAATGGGCTGTTCGGCGGCTCGTCGGGCTGGTCAGGATACCGTGGAGGAACTAGCCCATCGATCAAGCTGATGGATATGGCTGCTGACGAGTTGATGGCTTCCATTCCGGGTGACCGCACCAGCGAGATTTACCCCATGTTTGCTGGCGATGATGTTTTATTCTTATCAGATCGCGGTGCTCTCAAGCGCTTCAATATCTACCGCTACGACGCTTCTTCCAGCGCGATTACCCAACTGACTGATGAGGATGAATGGGATGCTATGTCCATGGACTTGCATGGGGACACCGTTATCTATGAGTCCGGTGGCCAATTAAAGACGCTGTCTCTAGAGACAGGCGCCATTAATAACCTGTCAATTGAGATCGACGCTGATCTACCCCAGCGGCGCGTCGCTCAGCGTAAGGCCATGCGCAATATCGAATCAGCGAAGCTTTCAAATACTGGAAAGCGCGCATTGGTTACCGCTCGAGGTGATGTTTTCACCATTCCCACAGCAGATGGTACTTCCCGAAATCTAACGTCTGGAAGTGGTGATCGGGCCTACAGCGCTCTGTGGTCACCCATGGGTGACCGTCTTGCCTATGTGCATGACGATGGTCAGAACCAGAGCTTGATAATTAGAGGTCAGCGATACGATAGAGATCCCGACCTTGAGCTCGATTTCAGCTTAGGTGATGGCTTTAATGAGCTGCTTACCTTTACGCCCAATGGGCAACATATTGTTTTTGAGGATGACGAGTTACGTTTGCGACTAATAGATCTTGAGTCGGGAGCTATTGAGACGATATTGAAGCATTATCGCCGCAATAGCTTCAATGTCTCGGTATCGCCCAATGGCCGGTGGTTGGCCACCACCCGAGAGTCTGAAAACTTCATGCAAGATTTGATTCTCATTGATCTTGAGAATCTCACGGCACCCCCCACTGTGTTAACCGATGGTATGGCAGATATAGACCATCCCGCTTTTGGGCCTGAGGGTAAGCTACTGTATTTCACCGCCTCTACAAATTCGGGTCCAACTCAAGTTGGCTTGGATTTGTCGTCTCAGGAGCGTCCTTACAGAGCTGGGATTTATATCGCCGTATTAAGTGACGAGGAGAAATCGCCTTTAGCCGACGATGAGGGTGATGAGGAAGTTGTCACCCATGACTCCGACGAGGAGGACGATTCAGAGACTGAAGTTGCTGATGATGAATCATCAGAGGCTGCAATGCTTAAAAATCCGGCGAGCCTGGTGGAGCGGATGGTTGCTTTACCCGTCGCCGAGGACGCCTATTTCGACCTGGCGGTGGCAGAAAACGGTGATTTGCTAATTCTCCGAGGAGTGCAACCTGGGACCGCGACCTCGCCACCGGGCGAATCGCGCCGAAGCCAGTACGCCCTGCTTCGTTGGTCCTCAAGTGACAAAGAGTTGACGACGGTCACCACTGGCGTCACGGGCTTAACGTTATCAGGGGACGGTAAGAAGATGCTTGCGCTCAAGGGTGGCGGAAGCATGCTGTTCGGTGATGCATCAGGCGATAAGTTTGAGCCTCTGGATGCATCAGGCCTATTGGTCATGGTCGATCCACAGGCGGAATGGCGACAAATTTTTAATGATGTCGTTCGTATGGAGGCGAAGTACTTCTACGACCCCAACATGCATGGACTGGATTGGGAGCGAGTGGCGCAAAAATATGAGCCTTTACTCGCCCATGTGGGGCGGCGTGAAGATCTAAACACTTTACTAGTGCGCATGATTGCTGAGATCCAGGCGGGTCATAACCGAGTGGGCGGTGGTGATGTTTACCGCGGCAGCAGTCCTGGCATTGGTTTGCTAGGTGCTGACTTTGTTGGTGCTAATGGCGCGATTCGAATCGAGAAAATTTATTCTGGCGGCCTTTGGAACCCCTATGCGAAAGCGCCACTAGCCGAGCCCGGTCTTGATGTTGCCGAGGGTGACTACATTGTGTCCGTCAATGGGCAACGAGTTTCTGCCGATGACAATTTATTTCGCCATCTTTCGGGGACCCGAGGTAAGCAGGTGTCGCTCGGTGTTGCGTCTAATCCGTCGG
>NTKA01000016.1 GCA_002456975.1 Halieaceae bacterium MED-G27 | reverse complement strand
TGGTGCCCAGGGACGGAATCGAACCGCCGACACGGGGATTTTCAATCCCCTGCTCTACCAACTGAGCTACCTGGGCAAACTTGGAAGTAGTTACTTCGAAAGGCCGCGTATTAAACCGCCGCGGCTCTTGGCCGTCAAGTAACGACGGCGCTATTTGGACCCTCGAGCGCTGAATCATCTTCACCGACCGACTCATTAGTCTTACCCATTGGCTTATCCGAGGCCAAAACGGCGTAGACCGCGGGCAAAATAACCAGTGTAAAGACTGTGCCGATCAACATCCCAAACACCAAAACCGCACCGATGCTATTGCGTGCCTCTGCGCCAGCACCTGTGACGAGCACGAGCGGGAAATGGCCAAGCACGGTGGCACCAGTAGTCATAAGTACGGGTCGTAACCGCGCCACCGCGCCTCTGCGGATCGCTTCGAGCTTGTCGAGCCCGGCCATGCGCTCGCGATTGGCAAAGTCGACAATCAGGATCGCGTTTTTAGCGACTAACCCCACCAGCGTAATCAGCCCTACCTGCGAGAAGATGTTGATCGTACTGAAGTTGAGGAAGGTGATCGTTAGCGCTGCAAAAAGCGCAAGCGGGATCGAGCCCAGCAGAATAATCAGGGGGTCTCGAAAGCTGTTGAATTGCACGGCTAGTACGAAGAATACTAGCGCGGTGGCAATACCAAGCACACCTGCCATGGTATTACCCTCGCTTCGGAGTTCGCGTGACTCACCCATATAGTCGAGTACATAACCATCTGGCAGCACGCGGTCTGCAATATCCTCGAGCAGAGTTAGGCCCTGATCTTTTGTATTGCCGGGGATGAGTGCACCAAAGACTTTAAAACCGTCTTTCTGCTGGAATCGGGTGAGTGCTCTGGGCTCTGTCGAGTGTGTGAGTGTTACCAGTGAGCCGAAGGGTATGAGTTGCCCCGCAGGCGTTCGCACGGGGATATCGAGAATCGCATTGGCCGACGAACGTTGAGCTTCCTCGAGCATCGGAATAACACGATAGGCTCGTCCGCGCTCGTCGAACCGCGTGACGTAGGACTCCGAGACCATCAATGCCATTTGCGAGGACAGATCGCCCAAGCTCATTCCAAGGTCTGCGAGCCTGTCCTTATCGATATCGTAAGTCGCCTCAACTCGGTCGATCTTGAGATCGGTTTGAACGAAGAGGAACATCCCCGATGCTTGGGCTTCGATGATGATAGCCTCGGCTTGCTTGAGCATATTCTCGGGGGTGTCCGAGCTTGTTACGACCACCTCTACATCGAAGCGACCGGCTGAGGGAAGCGATGCCTCCTCAAATGGTAGTGCTGACACGACGGGCGAACCTTTAACACGCTCGTAGATCTCCCATACCATGTCACTCACGGTCTGATCGCGTTCCTCCGGTGGCACAAACTCCTGTCCGCCAAAGCCACCTACTGGGGTGACAACTTGCCACATATAGGTAGGTTCAGGCTTATCTTCGAGAGTGCTGACTACCTGGTGAAAGCCGGTCAGTGTTTCGTTCAGCGACGACTCAGGGGAGGATTCAAATACCATCCCCAAGCTACTTTGATCCTCAACCGGCGACAGCTCCTTTAGCGAGAACATGTAGAGCGGTAGCGACAGTAGTGAGAAGAAGACACCCGCTGTGATCAGCTGATAGCGCCAGCGAATCGAAAAGTCGACGAGCTTCTCGTAGCGCCTCGTGATGCCATCGAATCGGTCATTTACCCATCGCGTGGCGGGTGGCTCATGCCCGCGATCGGGGCAGACCCAAGCACTCAAGATTGGCGATAGGGTCATGGCTACGAACCCCGAGATAAGCACGGCAACCGCGAGTGCGAAGGCAAACTCACGAAACAGCACCCCCGATAAGCCCGATAAGAAACCTATCGGTGCATAGACAACAGCCAAGGTAATCGTCATCGCAAGAATAGGCGGTAATAGCCGGCGCGAGCTGGTCATTGCCGCCTCGAAGCGACTCATGCCTGAGCGTAAATTTCGGGCGACGTTCTCGACCACGACAATCGCATCGTCGACCACTAAACCCACAGACAGCACGATGGCGAGTACCGTGAGTAGGTTAAATGAAAACCCAATCAGCGACATCGCGGCGACCGCACCCAATAACGAGATAGGAATTGTAAGGAGTGGTACCAGAGCGGTTCGCAACGAGCCCATCAAGGCCACGACCACAAAGCCGACGAGCAGAATGGTCTCCCCAAGCGTAGTCGCGATCTCGCGCAGTGAATCGCGCATGTAATTGGATACATCGAAGGCAACAATCAGCTCGAGGTCATCTGGGAGGACTTTATTAATTTCCTCTACGCGATCATAGATGTCGTTTGCGACAGCAATTTCACTGGCACCGGGCGATGCATAAATGGCAACGAATACAGTCAGATCCTGACCATAACGGCTGCGCATCTGCATTGGTTCCACGCCGAGATCGACGCGGGCGACATCGCCAAGGCGGATGTCGGACTGCTCGTCTGAGCGAATAATCATTGATAGGAAGTCGTCGGCAGTACGAGCGTTGGTATCAGCTTTAATCGATACGCGCTGCGCTGCGTTCTCTGCAGCGCCCAGAGTTCCAATCACGTTGTTGCGCTGCAGAGTATTGCGAACATCGGTGGCAGAGACATCGAGCGCTGCCATTTTCCAGGCATTGAGCCAGACCCGCATCGCAGGCTGTACACCACTGTTTTCTGCGCGCTGGACGTTGCTGATCGACGTCAGCTGGGGTACGACATCGCGCTGAACAATGTCAGTGACCTCTCCAATATTGCGGTGTGCTGGAACATTCACCGCAAGATAAAAGCTGGCGTAGGGACGGTCGGCGCGATTCACAATGATCACGGGGTCTTCGGTACCGTCGGGGAGCTCGTTTCTGATGGTGCTTAGCCCCGTCGATAGCTCGGCCAAGGCATCGTTTCCGCTCTCGTTGAGCTTAAGCCATGCGGTGACAATGCTCTCGCCCGAAGTGGTCGTCGATTCGACGTAGTCAACGCCGGGTATAGCATTGGCCACCCGTTCGATAGGTTCGGTGACAAAGCCTTGAACCGACTCGGAATTAGCGCCTGGATAGGGCGTTATGATTTGAATCGAGGTGCTTTCAATGACCGGAAACTGCAGCACCGGCATGTCGAGAGCAGAGCGCACACCTGCGAGTAGCAACAGCAGAGACAGCACTATCGCAATAACGGGACGCTCGACAAATACATCGTTCCAGCGCGGCTTATCTTGAAGCTCGGTCATTTGGTTTAGCTACCACTCAGCTTGGCGAGCATGCCGTCGCTCAGCTTGAAAGAGCCAACCGTTGCTACCAGTGTGCCCTCGGTAAAATTAGCGGTGAAGTAGCTATCACTGCTCGACTCGCCAATCAGTGTGACGCGCGCGGGCTTGGCGCGGTAAGGTTTTTCTGCTCCGGACTCGGCGTCCTCGAGTAGGAATACATATGTGCCGTCAGTATCCCAGCGGATACTCCGATTGGGTAACGACAGTACTCGCTGTGAATCACGCGTGGCAACTTCTACCTGAACAAGCTCACCGTGTCGGAGTGCTATCTGATCCGAAGAAGCGCGAACTGTAAATGTCCGGCTACGTGGATTTAAGGCGGGAGATACCGCGATAACGCCCGCCCGCC
This sequence comes from Halieaceae bacterium MED-G27, assembly GCA_002456975.1. Lineage (GTDB taxonomy): Bacteria > Pseudomonadota > Gammaproteobacteria > Pseudomonadales > Halieaceae > Luminiphilus. Next base: position 34,663 of record NTKA01000016.1, on the reverse strand, counting down.
CACGAAATTGGCTGTTGATATCGTAGACATTTACGGTGCTGCCGACGTTGAGATCGACCAGGCCTTGAGGCACCTCGAAGTCAATCCAGCGCTCAGCTGACAAGCCAGTCAGTGTCGAGAAGACAGTGCCCTGCGCCAGCATATCGCCGTTGACTTGAGTAAAGATACCCAGTCTCCCGGTGAACGGCGCCGTAATGGTGAGCTGACTGATTTGTGCAGAGAGCGCATCGATCTGCGCTGACAGGGCCTTTAGTCGCGCTGCCTGCACATCCACATCATTCTGTGAGATCAGCGAGTCGCTTTGCAGTCTGCGCGAGCGCTTGAGTTGCGTATTGGTGAGCTCACGATTGGCGATCAGCGCCGCCTTCTGCGCAGACAGATCCTCGGAGAACAACTCGACAATAGTATCGCCGCTGTTTACCACTGATCCTGCGCTGTGTGGGATGGAAACAATCCGACCGCCAATCGAAGGCGCTATCTCCAGGAACTCCGGTGCGCGAATGGTGCCTGTCAGACGTCGTGTGGCGACATAGTCGACCTCGGCGACTGCCATGGCATCGACGACTTCATAGGGCTCTGGGAAGGACTCGCCGAATGCGATGGCAGCTGATATCTGCTGATACTTAACAGTCGCCAGCGCTGCAGTAACGCCAAAGCAACTCATCAGGGTGATCAGCCAAGGGATGATTCTGCGCATTCGGAGTTTTCCTAGGTGTTCCAGCTTAGTGATTTACGATGCTTCGCTTGGCGGTACATAGCCTTCGGCGTGGTCGTGATCACCACCTGAGAGATAGAGATCCATTTGTTCTTGCAGGTACTTTCGCGCCTCTGGATCCATCATGTTGAGATGCTTCTCGTTGATTAACATCGTTTGCAGCGCCTGCCAGTCGAGCCAGGCCTTTTTTGAGACCGTCTCAAAAAGCTCTTGCCCTTTTGCGCCGGGTAACGGCGGTCTATCAAGCCCTTCGAGTTCTTCCTGGTATCGCCGGCAATATACTTTGCGCATCTATGTCTCTCACGTATCTATCATGGTTTTAAGCATCCCTAGCACGGGTGCGGGGAGCCCAAGCTTAACGGCCTCGTCTATTGTAAACCATGCATGTGTTTCTACTTCTGCAACACGGTGTTCCACCTTTGTTGTGCGGCAGTGATAGGGCAGCATATGAAGTTTGTAGTGGCTGAATTGGTGTTCTACGGCAATTTCGGCCTTCGGGTTTGCTTGAGGCTTGATGTTCTGGCTGCTTAGCCAATCACTCATGGCTTCTTGAGTATCAAATTCAGGGAAACACCACAGGCCTCCCCATACGCCATTTTCGGGGCGTTTGATAAGGCAAATTCGATGCTCTGAATCGATGCACTGTAGGAATAGCTTTGTCCTCGTTGGGATCTTTTTGCGGGGCTTTTTGCCGGGTAAATCAGCAATGCGGTTGTTGAGCCGTGCCAAGCAATCCTCGCTTACCGGACAGACATCACAGTGAGGGGCACTTTTGGTGCAAATCAAGGCGCCTAAATCCATGATCGCCTGTGTGTAGTCTGAGGTTCTCGTCTCGGGTGTGAATGCCTGTGCGGCTTGCCAAAGTTTTTTCATCACCGCGCTTTGCCCATACCAACCCTCGATCTCACGGTGGCGTGCCAGCACTCGCTTTACGTTTCCATCAAGAATGGTCGCGATACCCCCGTGGCCTAAGGTCACGATGGCACCTGCTGTCGATTCGCCGATACCTGGGAGTGTGATCAATTCGCCGACCGAATTGGGAAGTTCCGCATTAAATTCCTCAACTATTTGTCGCGCCGCCTTGTGCATGTTGCGGGCACGCGCGTAGTAACCAAGCCCTGTCCAAAGCCCAAGCACTTCATCGAGTGGTGCTGCCGCTAATGACTGAACGGTCGGGAAGCGAGCCATGAACCGCTCGAAATAGGGTATGACCGTCGCTACCTGGGTTTGCTGCAACATGATCTCGGAGATCCAAACCTTGTATGGGGTTTTGTTTTGTTGCCAAGGTAGGTTCTTTCGACCGTGTTCATCGAACCAAACGAGTATTTGATCGGCAAAATTCGACGGGTTGGCGGCCATAAGAGTGAGTGCGCTCGCGCTTTGCTATACAATTCGCGCCGTAGTGTAGCGCTCAATCATCCGATTAGGGTGTCGCTCATAGCACCCAAGGAAAGATTTCATGGCAGATAAGCAGGTAAGCAACCGCCAGGCAGTGGTTTCCAGAGATACCCTGGAAACTCAGATCACCGTCAGTATTGATCTCGACGGACAGGGCGAGGCGAAGTTCGATACCGGGCTCCCGTTTCTGGAGCATATGCTCGATCAAATTGCTCGGCACGGCATGGTCGATCTCGACATCAAGGCCAATGGCGACCTGCACATCGATGCGCATCACACAGTCGAAGATATCGGCATTACCTTGGGTCAGGCTCTCGCAAAGGCAGTGGGTGATCGACGTGGCATACAGCGCTACGGGCACGCCTATGTTCCTCTGGATGAGGCCTTATCTCGGGTTGTGATCGATTTTTCAGGCCGCCCGAGCCTGCATTACGAGGTGCCATTCACCCGATCAAATGTTGGGGAATTTGATGTTGATCTGTTTGGCGAGTTATTTCAGGGTTTGGTGAATCACGCACAACTCACGCTCCACATCGACAACCTCAAGGGCGTTAATAGCCACCACCAAGCGGAGACTGTGTTCAAGGCCTTTGGTCGCGCACTGCGCATGGCTGTATCTTACGACTCGCGATCCCCAGAAGGCATGCCATCCACAAAAGGCGTGCTATAGCCCTATGTCGTCGGTAACTGCCGTAATCGATTACGGTATGGGTAATCTTCATTCGGTTCAGAGCGCCTTGGTCAAAGCAGGTGCCAGCGATGTTATTGTGACGTCTGATCTTTCATTGATCGAAGCGGCCGATCGAGTGGTTTTTCCGGGGGTCGGCGCCATTAAGGATTGTCTTTCGGAATTCAGGGGGCTGGGGTGTGAGCCCGTTCTGAAAAAGGTGATCAGCCGGAGTACGCCGGTACTAGCGATTTGTGTTGGCATGCAGTCGCTCATGACGCATTCCGAGGAAAATGGCGGGGTAGATGCGCTTGATGTCTTTGGTGGCAGCGTGCGTTTATTCGACAAAAGCTCAAAGACGGAGAATGGCGAGGCGTTAAAAGTCCCGCATATGGGTTGGAATACCGTCAGTCAACTAACAGCCCATCCGTTATGGGACGGTATTCCCGATCAATCGTATTTCTATTTCGTGCATAGCTATTTCGTGCCTCGCTCAGAATGCAGTGACGCGCTCGCGACGGTTAACTATGGGGTTGAGGCGGCGGCGGTGATTGGCCGAGGCAATGTTTTTGCGACGCAGTTCCACCCTGAGAAAAGTCACGATCACGGACTGCGGTTATTGAGTAATTTTTTGACCTGGGATGGAACATGCTAGTTATTCCTGCCATCGACCTGAAAGACGGTGAGTGCGTCAGACTTCGCCAGGGCGATATGGACGACAGCACCATTTTTTCAGATGACCCGGTAGCAACCGCTGCGCGTTGGGTGTCGGCTGGTGCCAGACGACTTCATCTGGTCGATTTGAATGGAGCTTTTGCTGGCGTTCCCAAGAATGCCGATGCTGTGACGGCGATCTCTGCTGAATTTCCGGATCTACCGATTCAGATTGGTGGCGGTATTCGGGACTGTGACACCATCGCTGCGTACCTAAGCGCTGGGGTGAGTTATTGCATTATCGGTACTGCAGCGGTGAAGAACCCCAATTTTGTGCGCGAGGCATGCCAGCGTTTTCCAGGCCATATCATCGTGGGTATCGATGCAAAATCGGGTTGGGTAGCCACCGATGGCTGGGCTGAAACGAGCGGTGTTCAAGCCATCGACTTGGCTCGTGAGTTTGCAGATGCGGGTGTTGAAGCGATTGTTTATACCGATATTGCCCGCGACGGCATGATGCAGGGGGTTAACCTCGAAGCCACCGTAGATCTTGCGATCAAAGGCGGATTGCCTGTTATCGCATCAGGTGGGGTGACCGACATTAATGATATCGATCAGCTGGCGCGTGTTGCTGATCAGGGTATTGTCGGGGCTATTACCGGTCGCGCAATCTATGAGGGCACGCTCGATCTATCAGCGGCGCAGTCATTGGCGGATGAGCTCGCCGGAGTGAGTCGCTAGTGTTAGCAAAGCGAATTATTCCCTGCCTTGACGTGGATCAGGGACGGGTCGTGAAAGGCGTTAATTTCGTCGGTATACGCGATGCTGGTGATCCGGTTGAAATCGCAAAGCGCTACAACGACGCTGGTGCTGATGAGGTCACTTTTCTTGACATCACGGCTAGTCACGAGCAACGCGACACGACCTTTCGGACCGTTGAGCAGATTGCTTCAGAGGTATTTATTCCCCTGGCCGTAGGGGGTGGCGTTCGCTCACTCGATGACATTCGCCGGCTACTCAATGCGGGTGCCGATAAGGTCAGTATTAATACAGCGGCCATAACCAATCCCGCGCTTGTTGCCGATGCGGCGGCACGATTTGGTTCGCAATGCATCGTCGTAGCGATGGATGTGAAGTCGACAGGGCAGGGTTCTCGCTATGAGCTATTTACCCACGGCGGGCGGCGCGAAACCGGTTTAGAAGCCGTGGCTTGGGCTGAAAAAATGGTGACTCTCGGCGCCGGTGAGCTATTGCTTACCAGTATGGATCGTGACGGAACTCAAGACGGCTATGACCTTGATATCACCCAGCGAATCAGTGCGGCGGTTACGGTGCCCGTCATAGCATCGGGTGGCGTTGGCAACTTAGACCATCTAGTTGATGGTTTAACAAAGGGTGGTGCCGATGCAGTTTTAGCTGCCAGTATCTTTCATTTCGGTACGTTCACTGTCGGAGAGGCCAAAGCCCATCTCGGCAAGGCCGGCATTGCTGTCAGGCACTAGTTATCTGCGCTTAGTCGTCGTTGGTGTTCTGTATCTCATTATTCTTTTCATTGTCAGTCAGGTCATTGTCAGTCAGGTCATTGTCAGTCAGGCGCTGAGTCGACGACTGATAGACATTGATTCCCTTCAATAGGGTCAGTGCCTCGTAGAGCTGGTTGTCTTCGCTGCTGATTTGTAAAAGCGCCTCGTTATCCTGCGTCTCGGTCTCGCCACTATTTTCCAGGCTGCCTCTAAGATCGGCCTCACGGATACGGCGATTGTTTTCTATGCTGGTGATGGTCGCGCGCTCCACAACCACATCAGGGACAATTCCCTCGGCCTGTATCGATCGCCCCGACGGCGTGTAATACAGAGAGGTAGTTAGCTTTAGCGCCCTGGTTTCCGAGACAGGCAGTACTGTCTGCACCGAGCCTTTGCCGAAACTTTGGGTTCCCATGATGACCGCTCGTCCTCGATCCTGAAGGGCGCCTGCGACGATCTCAGATGCGCTTGCCGATCCGCCATTGATCAGCACGACCACGGGCACGCCAGGTAACATATCTCCCGCTGCAGCTTCATATTCCTTGTCGGACTGTGGATGTCGGCCCTGCGTGTACACAACCAATCCACCATCCAAAAGTGCGCCCGCCATCTCAACGCTTGCTCCCATGACACCGCCGGGGTTGTTGCGTACGTCTAAAATCAGACCTTTTACCGGTCCTTTTTCTTTAGCGCTGATTATCGCATCTGCGACCTCTTCCCCCGAGTCTCGCTGAAATCTAGAAACGCGAATTAACCAGTACCCATCGACTAGCTCGCGCGATCGGACGCTAGGTACATTGATAACACCTCTTGTGACAACGACATCGAAGGGTTGGCTCTGACCGGCTCGGCCTATCTCGAGTGTTACGTCGGTTCCCGCTTCGCCGCGCATATACAGTGAAGATTCGCCTGTGGTCATTCCCTGCGTTGATTTGCCATCGATTTTTAAAATGACATCACCTGCCTTCAATCCTGCCTCCACCGCGGGTGAGCCATCGATTGGGGTAACAATCGAGATAAAGCCGCCGCGGGTTCCTATTTCGATACCCAGTCCTGAAAACTGCCCGTCAGTGGATTCTTGTAGGTCAGAGTAGTCGTCATCCTTCAGATACGCGGAATGCGGATCCAGACTTGTCAGCATGCCCCGAACCGCCATTTCAAATAGCTCGGCATCACTCACATCTTCGACATAGCCTTTGCGGATGGCATCGAAGGTATCGGCAAATAGCTTTAATTCGGTCAAAGGGATTGACACGGTAGTCTCGGTCGCTGCTTCGGATTTTTCGGAAGCGGCTTCCTGCCCCCACACTAATGGTGAGGCGAGGATTAAAAGCCAAAACGTGAGTCGGGCTACTGTCATGGGAACTGTCCTAATATGTTGCGGTTAGCGCGTGTTATCCATCCATGGCGCTGGATCGACTGGGTTACCTTCGAAACGAATTTCAAAGTAGAGCGCGGATTGGTCAATGCCACCGCTACTACCGACACTAGCGATGACCTCGCCTGGTTGCACCCAGTCGCCAAGCTCCTTGGTCAGACTGTCGTTGTGACCATATAGGCTCATCCAGCCATCACCATGGTCGATGATGGTAAGCAAACCCTGACCCCGTAGCCAGTCGGAGTACACAATTCGACCATAGTGAATCGCACGGACCTCCTTACCTACATTGGCTGGTATCAGCCAACCTTGCCAAGCGAGATCACCTCGGTTCTTACTGTCGCCGAAACGCGTGGTAGGCGTCTCGGATACTGGACGGGGAAGCTTGCCTTTCAGTGATTCAAATAGGGCATACCCGTCTCTTAATTCCAAATCTCGTAGTCTCAATGCGAGTGCTTTGAGGAGTTCGCTCAGGCGGTCGTTATTGGCACGTAACGTTGCGACACGTTGTCCATCTCTCTCTAGCGAATCGTTGAGAGCAGCGACGGTTGCGCGTTGTTCATTGCGCCGGCCTTTTAACGCAGTTTGATCACTGGCGAGCCGTTGTTGCTGTTTGACGAGTGCGCTTCGAGTTTCTTCGGTTTGCTGACGGTTTTCTTCGAGGGCAGCCAATGTGCTTTCGAAGCTCTCAATTTGTTGGATTTGGTCATCGACCAAAATAGAAAAATAGGCCATGTGCCGGGCTGCATCTTGTGGTCGGATGTCCCCAAATAATATTTTGAGATCGCCACCTTGCCGGAGTACCGAGAAGGTGCCGATTTGGCTCTCTATCGATTCTTGAAGGTCGTTTGCTTTTCGCTCTAGTTTGTCTGCTTGTGCTTGCAAGTCATTCAGCTGTCGCTGCTGGATTTCAATCGCTCGTTCTACTTGGCGGAGATTTTTTGACAGGCGGTTGATAGAAATATCGATTTCACGGAGCTTCTCGCGGAGAACCTCACGTTCAGTGGTTTGCTCCCGTATTCGAGACTCTAGAGTGCTTAATTCCGCGTTGATCGCTTGAATTTGGCGCTTGGCTTCTTCCTCGGTTTCGGGGTCTTGGGCAAAAGCCCACCCGCTCAAAACTAGGTTCAGTATCAAGAGTAGGGCATGCGCCCGAGTTATTATCGGGCTTCGCAATTAAGCCTCAAACAGGCTGCGACCAGTCATCGCCTGTGGTGCCTCGATCGCCATTAAATCAAGCACGGTTGGAGCAATATCAGCCAGCACCCCCGGTGATTTGGAGAACCATCGTTGTTGATTGCCGATGTAGATTAATGGCACTGGTTCAGTGGTGTGCTGCGTGTGTGGTTGCTCCGAATCGGGGTCGTGCATTTGCTCGCAATTGCCGTGATCGGCCGTGATCAGGGCATTACCGTTGGCGGCCAGTATTTCGGTTTCGATCGCGAAAAGGCATTGATCGAGTGCCTCGACTGCCTGAACTGCCGCGTCGAAGTTACCGGTATGTCCCACCATGTCACCGTTGGCAAAGTTCACCACGATCAGGTCGTGCTCATGGTTTTTAATGCTGCCGGTAACAGCGTCGAGTACCTCAAAGGCGCTCATCTCAGGTTTTAAGTCGTAGGTTGCAACGTCTGGGGAGGCAATCAGAATGCGCTCTTCGTTGTCATAGCAGGCCTCGCGACCTCCGCTAAAGAAAAAAGTGACGTGAGCATACTTCTCAGTTTCGGCAATGCGCGCCTGACGAAGACCGTGGTTGGCTACAATTTCCCCTAGTGTCTCTTCGATAACATCGGGAGCGAAGGCAACACTTGCATTGATTCCCTCAAAGTACTCGGTCGTTGCTACAAAATGGGTGGCTGGAGTGCTATTACGAACAAAGCCATCGAAGTTGTTATCGGTCAAAGCTTGCGTGAGCTGTCGCGCGCGATCGGCCCGGAAGTTCATAAATAGGACAGCGTCGCCATCTTGTATCGGCGCCGGCTCACCAATTTGCGTTGGCGCGACGAATTCGTCGTTCTCATCTCGGTCGTAGGCGGCCTGTAGCGCTTCAGCTGCGCTGCCCGCGTAGTGTGACGCTTTTGCTTCGGTTAGCAACGAGTAGGTTCGCTCTACTCGATCCCAGCGCTTATCTCTATCCATGGCAAAGTAGCGGCCGTGAACCGATGCGATTCTACCAACGCCCAGCTCGGAGAAAACCTCGTCAGCCCGAGCGAGCGATGGTGCTGCACTTCGAGGCGGGGTGTCACGTCCATCCAAAAAGGCATGCAGGTAAATTGCTTCGGCGCCCCGCGCTGCAGCGACTCTAATAATCGCTTCAATATGGCCTTGGTGACTATGAACTCCGCCGCTGGATAGTAAGCCCATGATATGGACGGCACCGCCATTCGCCACTGCGGTATCGATCGCTGCGACATAGGCTGCATTGGTTGCGAAGTCACCATCAGTGATGGCCTTATCGATCCGAGTAATACTTTGATAGATGATCCGGCCTGACCCTAGGCTCATGTGGCCGACTTCAGAATTGCCCATTTGGCCAGCTGGGAGGCCGACGTCGAGCCCGGACCCTGATACCAGGGTGTTAGTGGCCTCGCTTAGGAGACGGTCGAGTGTCGGGGTCTTTGCATGCGCAATCGCGTTATTGTCGGTGGCTTCTCGATATCCAAATCCGTCGAGAATCACCAAAACAGTCGGCCCTTGGGCTGTCGGTAGCACAGTCATAGAAACCTCTTGGGGGGTCGCTCTATTTTAACCCGAGCCCAGTTAATCTGCACTATTGAACCGCCAATCGCTTCCACTAGATAGCATTGGGTCGAAACACGTATACTGCGCCCGGCCGAATGTCGGCGCTGTTGCCGAAAAATTGCCGAAAGAGAGATTATTGTGTCGTTTGGACTGTTCTTGTTATTCCTTGGAGAACAATGGGTGCTGGTTACCGCACTGATTGTGACCTTGTGGTTGTTGTATTTCACCGAGGCCAGGAAAGCGGGACCGGCTTTGAGTCCACAACAGGCGATCACGCTCACCAACGCCGAGGGTGGTATTTTTCTTGATATTAGAGAGGCCAAAGATTTTAAGCAGGGCCACATAGCGGGCGCGATCAACATCCCTTCGGCGAGTTTGCCGAACCGAATGGGTGAGCTCAATGCCCATCAAGATAAGCCGGTTGTTGTGGTCTGTCGCCTGGGGCAGACGTCATCGGCTGCGGTAAAGCAGCTGCGCGAAGAAGGCTTCAGTCAAGCCCACCGAATGGCAGGTGGTATGTTGTCATGGGATGACAATCGATTGCCGGTAACCAAGTGATGGCTGAGGTCCTAATTTATACCAGTCGGTGGTGCTTTTTTTGCACACGCGCCAAGCAGTTATTGGATTCGAAGGGGCTGTCGTACACCGAGGTGAGTGTAGATGGCGAGCCCGGGTTGCGGGCGAACATGGCAGCTAAAGCCGGTCGCACGAGCGTGCCGCAAATCTGGATTGGTGACCAACACGTTGGTGGCTGTGATGATTTGTTCGCGTTGGAAAGAACATCGGCACTTGATGCTTTATTAAACTAATTAAGGCCCGATCAATGGGCCTGTAAAGAAGGAGAAACCGCCATGGCGGATGAGCAGTTAGCAGCAGCTGGTACCGAGGGGGAGGCAGCGCAACAACAATTTGCGATGCAGCGCATTTACGTCAAAGACGCGTCTTTTGAATCACCAGCCACCCCGGATATTTTCCGCCAGAACTGGCAACCTAATATCAACGTCGACTTAAATACCAAGTCGCAGGTGGCGGACGATACCGGCAATCACGAAGTGACTCTGACCATTACAGTGACTGCTAAGCAGGACAACAAAAGCGCGTTTCTTGTTGAAATTCAGCAGGCGGGTATCTTTTTTGTAGCGGGCATTGAGGGTGAGCAGTTGCGTCAAATCTTGGCTACGGTGGCACCCAATATCCTGTTCCCATACGCCCGAGAGGCAGTCGACAATATGGTCATAAAAGGTGGCTTCCCGCCCCTAATGCTAGCGCCGGTCAACTTTGATGCGCTTTACCAACAGGCGATGGCTCAACAGCAGGCGCAAGAAGCGGCGCCCACCGACGGTTCGACGCACTAAGGCCTACTGGCCGCTGAGCTTGCGGGTGAGGGTATTTCGTCCCCAGCCCAAAAGCTCGGCAGCCTCTGCTTTTCTGCCCCCGGTGTGCTCGAGCGCCGCATCGATCATGATTTGCTCAAACTGGGGGATTGCTTTTCTTAACACTTGTGTTTCGCCTGAGCTGAGCTGGCGTCGTGCCCAAGAGGCGAGCTGACTACCCCAGTTTGCTGAGTTCACCTCCTCGCTGATCTCGCTGGGCAGTAACAGATCCTCGGGTAAATCACTGTCGATAATGGTGTTGCCGGCCGCCATCACGGTGAGCCAACGGCAGGTGTTTTCCAACTGCCTGACATTGCCGGGCCATGGAAGCTCAGACAGAACGCGAGTTACGCTGGGTGCTAATTGCTTTCTAGCGACGCCTAATTCATCGGCTGATCTTTCTAGGAAATAGGTAAGGAGTGCAGGAATATCTTCACGGCGTTCTGCCAGTGCGGGTACCGAGATCTTGATGACGTTTAAGCGATGAAATAGATCTTCGCGAAATTGTCCCGACGCTACCAGTTTGCTCAAGTCCTGATGGGTGGCAGCAATGACCCGTACGTCGGTCTGCACTGCCGACATCCCGCCGACGCGATAAAACTCGCCCTCAGCTAATACTCGCAACAATCTGGTTTGGGTTTCGGCAGGCATGTCGCCGATTTCATCGAGAAATAAAGTACCGCCGTTGGCTTGCTCGAAGCGTCCCTCGCGTCTACCGGTTGCGCCGGTAAAAGCGCCTTTTTCGTGACCAAAAAGTTCTGACTCCATTAGGTCTTTTGGAATGGCGGCCATGTTAAGTGCGACGAAGGGCTTGGTGGAGCGAGGGCTGTGTCGGTGTAGGGCGCGGGCGACTAACTCTTTTCCAGTTCCAGACTGACCATTGATCAAGACGGTGATCGAGCTTTGCGATAGCCGGCCAATGGCGCGAAAGACTTCCTGCATGGCCGGTGCATTGCCAATGATTTCATTTTTAGAATTCGCATCATCACTGTCAGCCACTGGCTGGCTGGTGACATGTGCCATGGCGCGCTGTGTTACCTCCAGCATCTCGTCGATGTCAAAGGGTTTGGGCAGGTATTCAAAAGCGCCGCCTTCATAGGAAGTCACTGCACTGTCGAGATCGGAGTGAGCGGTTGTGATCACAACGGGGATATGTGGTACGTCCTGCTGTAAACGGGCGAGTAGTTCGATGCCGTCCATCCCGGGCATTCGGATATCACTGATGATGGCGCTCGGATGCTGCTCTTTTAACTCTTCAAGCAACGTGGCGGCATTTGCGAAGCTTCGGTGTGCGATATTTTCCTGTTCGAGGGCGAGTTCGATTACTTTTCGAATCGATTTGTCGTCATCAACTACCCAGACCTCTTGATCAGTTTTCATCTTTAGGCTCCATTGGAAGTAGGATAGTGAAACAGGTATGCCCTGTTGAGCTCTCTGCCTGGATAACACCACCGTGTCGATTAACAATCATTTGTGACACCGACAAGCCCAGCCCCGACCCTTCGGATCGCGAGGTAATCATCGGTAGAAATACAGAAGACAACAGCTCTGCCGGTATGCCAGGGCCCTCGTCGATAACCTCAATCACGCAGACTAATCGATGCCGTTCTCCGTTGAGGGTGAATTGTCTTAGCGCTCTTGTTTTGAGCGTCAGTCGGCACTGCTCTGGTGAGGCTTCGAGGGCATTGCGCGCGATATTGAGGACCGCTTGCGTCAGTTGGTCGCGATCGGCATCAAATTCCGGGAGGCTCGGATCATAATCTCTGCGTACCTGTAATCGATCGCCCGCTTCAGCCTCAAGCAGTTGTCTTACTCGCTCGGTTACCTCGTGAATGTTGTGGGTCGCCATCGACAGCGACTCTCGAGGTCCCAACATACGGTCGACTAGACCCTGCAGTCTGTCGACCTCGGCGATAATGATGTCGGTGTATTGATCTAGTTTGGGATCGTTGAAACGTTTATTAATTAGCTGAGCTGCGCCGCGAATACCACCGAGTGGGTTTTTGACCTCGTGCGCCAGACCCTTAACAACATTGTGCAAGCGCTTCTGGGCCTCTCGTAAGTTCTCGGTTTCGCTAATAGCCCGCACTCGGTCGAGCGGAGACATCTCTAATAAGATTCTTGAGTCTGTCTCGTATTGCAGCGGTGTGATCACAACGTCGACACTAATTTCTTTTCCAGATCTGAGACGGAACCGAAGGTCTCTGTTGACGGTGGGAAGTTTACCAAGAGCTACGGACATTAGCGTCTCGTACCAGTCGATCCCCTCGCTACCCGGCACCATCGCCAATTGCTCAAATGGCATGCCGATGGCTCGTTGTGCAGAGGTTTCAAATAAGACCTCTGCTGCTTGGTTGATGGTGTCGATAACACCATGCTCGTCGATCAATATGATGCAATTAGTAAGCGAATCGAGGTCAAAGCTGGGATGCACGGTCATCGCTTTGTCACCGGATCGAGGGTCGTAAAACGTAGACAATCACAGGCTCCGATGTGGCGATAACCTCTCCAGTGCTGTCGAGTCTGTTGATGACTAGCGAGTGTTCGCCGCGGATGACAAACCTAAGGTCCCACGTGGTATTCGTGGTGGGGTCGCCCACAGGAGTGTCATCCATGAGTAGCTGTAGCGTTTCATCCGGTGCGAGTTCCGGAGTTACGTCAGCCAACACGCTGAAATGGCCAGGGCCCATTGGAATGGTGGTTTGATCCATTGGTGATACGATGCGCACCGATTTTAGTATCACCTCAGTCGTCACCGACTGCACTGTCTCCGCCCCCGTCTCGGCTGTTTCGGGCTTGGGTTCGAAGCCGGGGATCGTGTTGGTTCGGTTGTTATCCAGGAGTTCAACCGTAGATGAATCATCGTCCCTCGGCGGTTGATCTGTGAAGCTGACTGAGCCGTCCGGATGCGTGACCTTATAAATGTCGGACTGCGCCACGATAGGCCAGCTAAGCATGGCCGCCAGCAGAACGGCGGTCAGGTCTTTGCTGCGAATAGTTATTTTGGCTGGCTGTGTCACGTAGGCCTATTTTGTTATGCACTCTATTGGTGCGTCGATATTTTGATATCGAGTCATTGTTTGAGTGAAAAAAAAAGCCCGCGCAAAGCCGCGGGCTTAAATTTGTCACTCGCGACAATTACACCGAGTAGTACATGTCGAACTCAACCGGATGCGTCGTCATGTTGAGGTATTCCACCTCCTCACGCTTAAGCTCCAAATAGCCATCGATCATGTCATCTGTGAAGACACCGCCTTTGGTCAAAAACTCGCGGTCAGCGTCCAGTGCATCGAGCGCCATCTCAAGGGTTGAGGCAACGGTTGGGATATCAGCGGCTTCCTCAGCTGGCAGATCATAGAGATCTTTGTCCGCGGGATCGCCGGGGTGGATCTTGTTCTGGATGCCATCGAGGCCGGCCATCAACATAGCGGCAAACGCGAGATATGGATTGCCTGTTGGGTCGGGGAATCGAACCTCGATTCGTTTGCCTTTTGGTGAGGGCTCGTAAGGAATACGAATCGATGCTGAGCGGTTGCGGGCCGAGTAGGCGAGCATTACCGGTGCTTCGAAGCCTGGCACGAGGCGCTTATAAGAGTTGGTGGATGCATTGGCGAACGCATTGATTGCACGAGCGTGCTTGACAATACCGCCAATGTAGTAGAGCGCAGTTTCGGACAAGCCCGCGTACTGGTCACCGGCGAAAGTGTTGTCGCCATCCTTTGCAATGCTCTGGTGGCAGTGCATGCCTGAGCCATTATCGCCTACCAGAGGCTTCGGCATGAATGTCGCTGTTTTGCCGTAGGCGTGAGCGACATTGTGGACGCAGTACTTGAGGATTTGTACTTCGTCTGCCTTGGCCACCATGGTGTTGAATTTGATGCCGATTTCGCACTGACCAGCCGTACCCACTTCGTGGTGGTGTACTTCTACATCTAGACCCATCTGCTCCATCGCCGAGCACATCGCTGCGCGGATATCGTGTAGCGAATCAACCGGTGGTACGGGAAAATAACCACCTTTGACTCGGGGCCGGTGCCCGGTATTGCCCTCTTCGAAGTCATCATTGGATGCCCATGCGGCCTCCTCTGAGTTGACCGCGTAGCTCGCGCCTTTCATTTCAACGCTGAACTTTACGTCGTCAAAAACAAAAAACTCAGGCTCGGGACCGAAGAAAACGGTGTCACCGATACCGGTTGAGCCCAGATAAGCCTCTGCTCGTTTGGCCACACTGCGTGGGTCACGCTCATAACCTTGCATCGTCGATGGCTCCACGATATCGCAGCGCAGAATAACAGTGGCGTCGTCAGTGAATGGGTCGATCACCGAGGTGCTGTCGTCGGGCATAAGGATCATGTCTGACTCGTTAATACCCTTCCAGCCGGCGATGGACGAACCGTCAAACATCTTACCTTCTTCAAAAAAATCTTCGTCAACCACAGACGATGGGATGCTGACGTGCTGCTCCTTGCCTTTGGTATCTGTGAACCGCAGGTCTACCCAGCGGATATCGTTGTCTTTAATCATATTGAGCGTGCGCTCTGACATGTGTGCCTCCTCGGACTAAATAACCCCGATCCAGTCGGGTTGGTTTATACGTAGCAGTGTGTTGAACCGCTTGCACTATTGAGCAGCAAGCCACATGCCAATCCTGACCTTGATATGAAGCGGTTATAACTGTCTGATTTTAATCGTTTTAACGTCTATTGGTGTGGGTGTAGGCCTTAACGTATCGCATTAATATAGTGCATTACTATTTATAGAGCACCAATTTAGTGCAGATTTTAATAGTAAAGCGCTGGTTTACCGGTTTTGGGACTGTGTTAGAGTCCGCGCGCCGTAAACCCACAGCTCGGGACTCCTTGTGATAAATCAATTACGTAACATCGCCATCATTGCTCACGTCGACCACGGGAAAACGACCTTGGTCGATTGCCTTCTGCAGCAATCGGGAACACTCGATCGAAAAAGCCAGGGTGCCGAGCGAATCATGGACTCCAACGATCAAGAGAAAGAGCGTGGTATTACGATTCTTGCAAAGAACACTGCGATTCGCTGGCAGGATTATCGGATTAATATTGTTGATACGCCGGGACACGCTGACTTCGGTGGCGAGGTAGAGCGTGTTCTATCAATGGTCGATTCGGTCTTGCTGCTAGTTGACGCAGTCGATGGGCCGATGCCGCAAACCCGCTTTGTCACGGCAAAAGCATTCGAGCGGGGTCTAAACCCAATCGTGGTCGTTAACAAAATAGACAGGCCGGGTGCTCGACCCGATTGGGTCATTGACCAGGTCTTTGACCTATTCGATTCCTTGGGCGCTACCGATGAGCAACTCGATTTTCCGATTATCTACGCATCGGCCCTAAACGGTATCGCAGGTCTGGATCCTGATGATATGGCCTCTGATATGACGCCTTTATTCGAAATGATTGCAGAGCAGGTTGCAGCGCCAAACGTTGATGCCGAAGGTCCTTTGCAGTTGCAAATTTCAGCGCTGGATTACAGTAGCTACGTCGGTGTTATCGGTGTCGGGCGGATTACGCGTGGGCGTTTGCAAACTAATATGCCTGTTGCCGTAGTGGGCCGAGACGGATCAAACCGCAATGCGAAAGTGCTGCAAGTCATGGGGTACCACGGGCTTGAGCGCAATGAAGTAGCTCAGGCTGAAGCCGGCGATATCGTTTGTATCACGGGTATCGACGCACTCAACATTTCTGACACGTTATGTCATCCCGAAACACCTGATCCATTGCCCGCGCTATCAGTCGATGAACCCACTGTTAGCATGACATTTCAAGTAAACGATTCACCGTTCGCTGGTCTCGAGGGTAAGTTTGTTACCTCACGCAATATTCGCGAGCGCTTGGATCGCGAGCTGATTCACAATGTTGCTCTGCGAGTCGAGCAGGGTGACAGCCCCGATAAGTTTGTTGTTTCTGGCCGAGGCGAGCTTCACTTGTCTGTTCTGATTGAAAGCATGCGACGTGAGGGGTTTGAGCTCGGTGTCTCGCGCCCCGAAGTGATTCAAAAGGAAGTCGATGGCCAGCTTTGCGAGCCTTACGAAAACCTTGTTATCGACTGCGAGGCAGAGCACCAGGGCGGCGTGATGGAAGAATTAGGACAGCGCCGTGCGGACATGAAAAACATGGTCCAGGATGCCAGCGGCCGAGTCCGGCTCGAGTTTATTGTTCCAGCTCGTGGGCTTATTGGATTTCGTTCGCTGTTTATGACACTGACATCGGGTAGCGGGATCATGACGCACGTCTTTGATCACTACGGACCTATCAGCAAAGCCGAATTGGCATCCAGAAACAATGGAGTCTTGGTGTCTATGGTGAAGGGGAAAACGTTAGCCTACGCCTTATTTAGCCTCCAAGACCGAGGCCGACTGTTCATCCAACCCAATATCGACGTGTACGAAGGGCAGATTGTCGGCCTTCACAGTCGCAGTAATGACCTGGTGGTCAACCCGACCAAAGCAAAGCAATTGACCAATGTTCGAGCATCCGGAACTGATGAGGCGCTGATTCTGACGCCGCCTGTGTTGCACAGTCTTGAGCAAGCCCTCGAGTTTATCGATGCCGACGAGTTGGTCGAGGTAACGCCTGACAGTATCCGTCTGCGCAAAAAGTTACTGCTCGAGCACGAACGTAAGCGAGCATCGAGAGCCGCTTAATTCGGTGAGTTGGGGACGATCGGATGCCCTACGACTCGCCTATCGGGTGGTTCACTGAGGTCGTGACTGTGCCTCAAGGTCTCTCGGCGTGAGTTCAGTTTTAGGGCAGTAACATCTCGAAGTGGGGGATATCGTCTTCCATATAGGGGCCATAGATCGTCTCAAAGCCAAGCGACTCATAAAAACCTTTTAGGTAACCCTGGCCACTAATCCGTATGCCGCCTTGCCATTGAGAGCGGCAGAACTTCATGCCAACTAACATGAGTTCTCGTCCCAGCCGCTTGCCCCGATGCACCGTCGGTACCGCGACACGACCAATCGAACATTCCTTGTAGCTAATACCGGGTGGCACCACTCGCATTGACGCCACGAGTTCACCATTACGGTATCCAGCGAGATGCCACGATACAGTGTCTTTGCGATCTGGATCTTGATAGGGGCAGGCTTGTTCAACGACAAAGATAGACGCCCGCAAAGCCAGAATTTCATGCCATTGAGGCGCCGACATTGTCTCAAAATGGCGCCATCGCCATTTAATTGATTCCATATTACTGGTGTCACTATGCGATACTAAATGCGAGCGAAGGCTACCATGCGTCATTGCATTAGTCTTTTGACCACCACAGATAATCGCGTTAAGCCAAGACGACTTGAGAGACCATGACAGACACTGATGCAACCCCAGTAGGGGTGGAGACCTTATCGCTTAAGGAATATGCGGAGAAGGCTTACCTCGATTATTCGATGTACGTCATCCTCGATCGCGCATTGCCGCATGTTGGCGACGGTTTGAAACCGGTTCAGCGGCGCATTGTGTATGCCATGAGCGAGCTTGGATTAAAAGCTTCGGCGAAGTATAAAAAGTCGGCGCGCACCGTTGGTGATGTCATCGGAAAGTTTCACCCGCATGGTGACAGTGCCGCTTACGAGGCCATGGTGCTGATGGCTCAGGATTTCTCGTATCGATACACGCTCGTCGATGGACAGGGTAATTGGGGCTCCGCCGATGACCCGAAATCGTTCGCGGCCATGCGATACACCGAGTCTAAACTCACCAAATATGCCGATACCCTCTTGGCTGAATTAGGGCAGGGAACTGTCGACTGGCAGCCAAATTTTGATGGGAGCCTCGATGAGCCCGTTGTCCTGCCAGCCCAGGTTCCCAATTTGTTGCTCAATGGCACGACAGGGATCGCGGTGGGCATGGCGACCGATATTCCTCCTCACAATTTACGCGAAGTGGTCGATGCCACCATTCATTTGCTGGACTACCCAGACGCTACTGTCGATGCGTTATGCGGGCACATTCAAGCCCCGGACTTTCCAACCGATGCTGAAATCACCACCGCGTCAGAAGAATTACGCGAGATCTATCGCTCGGGTCGAGGTAGCGTACGAATGCGCGCTGCGTGGCGTAAAGAGGATGCTGCTGTCGTTTTGCACGCGCTGCCTTATCAGGTGTCTGGTTCAAAGGTACTAGAGCAGATCGCCGCTCAGATGAATGCCAAGAAGTTACCGATGGTCGCCGATTTGCGCGATGAGTCAGATCACGAACACCCGACGCGCCTTGTTATTGTTCCGCGATCAAATCGCGTCGATCTCGAGGCTCTAATGAGTCATTTGTTTGCCACCACCGACCTCGAGCGTAATTATCGGGTCAATCTCAACGTGATTGGTATGAACGGCCGGCCGGGTGTGCGATCGCTCGATCAGTTATTACGCGACTGGATAAGTTTCCGGCGAGAAACCGTGAAGCGACGCCTTGAACACCGTCTCGATAAAGTGCTCAAGCGTCTGCATATTTTGGAAGGCTACCTCGTTGCCTACCTGAATATTGATGAGGTCATTCGTATTATCCGAGAAGAGGACGAGCCCAAGTTAGAGCTGATGGCGCGTTTTCAGCTCACTGACATTCAGGCTGACGCTATCCTTGATCTGAAGCTTCGGAATCTTGCAAAGCTCGAGGAGATGAAAATCCGAGGAGAGCAGTCAGAGCTTAGCGACGAGCGTGACTCACTCGAGAAGACTCTGGGTAGCAAGACGTTGATGACGAAACTGATTCGAGGCGAGCTGGTCGCGATCGCAGAAACCTACGGTGATGAGCGTCGCTCGGCAGTTGTCAGTAGAGAGGAAGCGCGAGCGTTCTCGGAGCTGGAGCTAACCACGGCCGACCCGATGACTATCGTGCTGTCAGAAAAGGGTTGGATTAGGGCGGCGAAGGGCCATGATATTGACCCCGTGGCCTTGAATTATAAGTCGGGCGACAGCTTTAAATTTTCAGCGCTCGGCCGAAGCAATCAAACCACTATCGTATTTGACTCTACGGGGCGCGCTTATTCGATTCCGACACACCAGTTACCATCTGCTCGGGGTCAGGGCGAGCCGCTGACCGGTCGCATTTCACCGCCGTCGGGGGCAACCTTCGAGGGCTTGATGACCGGAGCCGATACTCAGCGATATCTGTTAGCGAGTGATGCGGGCTACGGGTTTGTCGCGAGCTTCAGCCAACTCGTAGCCAAGAACAAGGCGGGTAAGGCTGTCTTAACGCTCCCCAAGGGTTCACAGGTACTACCGCCAGTCGCGGTGCCTGAGAAAGAAAACCTGCTCGTCGCGGCCGCGACCAGTGAAGGTCGACTTCTCGTTTTTTCGCTGGCCGACCTCCCAGAGCTCGCCAAGGGTAAAGGTAATAAGATTATCGGTATTCCGAGTGCTCGCGCGGCAGCACGCGAGGAATTGGTGGTAGGACTTTTGATTTTCGGTGACGGTGATACCTTGATTGTTCATACCGGAGGTCAATATCGGAAGTTTCCGCCTTCTGAGCTTCAGCATTTTCGGGGTGAGCGAGGACGCAGAGGCGGTAAGTTGCCGCGCGGTTACACACGGGTTACGGGGTTGAGCGTCGCCGACTAGTTAAAACGGAAGCGCGCTCTGTTCGCCAACGTCGGGGAACAGCGCTCGCTGAAGCATTTTGAGCCGCGTCTGTATGGTCGTAGCATGGTCTGGACTCGGCGCTCCCAGCTCTCGTTTGGCCTCATTGATGGCGGCTGAGGGAAAGCTGTCGACTAGATCTGGCTCATCAGCAGCGCTTGGCGTTAACAGAATTGAGTCGCCCGCACCCTCGGCCAACTCTTGGAGTTGGTCTAATAGCGCTTGAGCATACAGGCGAAGGTAGGACGCGTGCTCGTTGCCATAGCCCATTTCGTTTACTCCGATAGCAAGGCCTCCGGATAGCTTTAGGCGCTGGCTCTGCTCGGCAACCAATAGCAGTTGTTGAATTAAGACAGCGCTGTCGCAAGCCCGAATGAAGCCACTAGGTCCGGTGTCTGAAGACTCAAATAACAGCGTCATACTGTGCGCTCGGGTAATGTGCACGGTTCCCGAGTTGAGTCTCGCAACTGCGCGAACCACCCGTTCAATGACACCAATATAGGCGGTTAAACGAGGTGGATCGAGGGTGTCGGCATATCTCGGCAGGTGCCTGAGTGCCAAGGTTACCGCGGCCATGGGTTGAATCACATCATCGGTGAATTCCATCGGTGCGGGAGCCGCAAGAAGCTCGATGGGAAGCGTAGAAACGATCTCCTCTAATTCAACCAGCTCAGATCCTGCGTCGCTTTCAGTAGCCAGTTTTAGGCGACGGCTTATAAGACGGACGCGAGATACCCAGTTTGCGCTGAGTTGTGTCATTAACAGGTAGGTGATGCTGGCCGCTAATAGACCAAAGCCAATAATCGATAGTCGCAGATTTTGCTTTTGCTGATCGATGGTTGAGGTAGCGAGCTGAAGCTTTACAGAGCCTGCGAAATCCTCACCTATCATCATGTTGGAGGAGAATACCGGGGCGTCTAGTAATTGCTCACCAGCGCTTAATATCGATTCGCCATCGATATCGGTCACATCGATAGCCTGCACTAGCGGATCGTCTGCCAGCTTTCGGATTTCGTGGGTTGCTCCCAGCGTGTCGTCCGCTGCAATCAGCGCTGCCACTCGTCGTGTCAGTGGATCAATAACGGTCTGCGCGAGGGCCTGTCTGGTCGTATCATCCACAAACGCCATTGATCGAAAGGTGATGAGAAGTGCACTGACGGTGGCCAAGAAGCAGCATGATGCAGCCAACAGCCCTAATTGCTGACCTAAATTCAGTCGATCAATCCAGCGCATCCAGCGACGCTCCCTAAGAAAGTTTGGTACTCGATCACCTGTCGGTCGAGTGCCGGTTTATTATAGGCATATCCGAGACCACAACGAGAATGCAATGACCGATTCGGCGATGACGATAGTGGTTGCAGCACCCAAGCGCACCATGCCCTCGCTCTCCCCGCTTGAGACTTATTTGGCGGAGACGGGCGCAGCTATTGTGAGTCGGGATAGTTGCCCCGTACCCACCACGCTCGATGATAGACGCAGTTGCCAGCTGTGGCGGATTTCAGCGTCAGAAAATCAGTTGAGTAGATCACGACTGGCCGCTATTGGAGACGAACAGAAGATCGATATTAATTTGCAGTCGAGCGAGCAACGACTGAGAGCCTATCGGCTGGCGGTATTTGATATGGATTCGACCTTGATTGCGTGTGAGGTCATCGATTTGTTGGCCGAGCGAGCTGGGGTAGGAGAGCAAGTCGCTGCGATTACTGAACGCGCGATGCGCGGTGAAATTGATTTTGACCAAAGCTTTATCGAGCGTGTCGGTTTGCTCAGCGGGTTGTCATCGGCTGTATTGGATGAGTTGCTTAGTTCTCTCCCGTTTGTCGAGGGAGGCAGGGAACTCATGCTGTCGTTGCGATCCCTCGGCATCAAGACAGTGATCGTATCAGGCGGTTTCGATTTCTTTGCATCTCATGTTGCCGCTGTACTGGGCATGGATGGCTATCTTGCCAATACCTTAGCAATCGCTGATGACAAGTTAACCGGTGAGGCGGTATTTCCAATCGTTAATGCGGATACCAAGCGCGAGCGGCTGCTGAGCTTGGTGGGTGAGTTGGGTGTTACAGCAGAGGAGAGCATTGCGGTGGGTGATGGCGCTAATGATCTGAAGATGCTTAGTGCTGCGGGACTGGGGGTGGCGTTTCATGCAAAACCCATAGTACGCGCGCAAGCTGACTATCGGGTATCGCATACAGGCCTGGATAGCTTGCTGTACTTTCTCGGTCACCGCGGTGAGTTGGCTCAGTAGTCTCGAAAGCAACCCAAGCTCTACGGTATGATGCGCGCGTCAATGTGAACAAGGTGTAGGACATGCCCAATTTCTCAACGAATGAATTCAAGCCTGGACTCAAGGTGATGCTCGACGGTGAGCCCTGCTCGATCATGGAAAATGAATACGTCAAACCAGGGAAGGGGCAGGCGTTTAACCGCGTCAAACTGCGCAATCTGCGGTCGGGCCGGGTTTGGGAGCGGACTTTTAAGTCGGGTGAATCGTTAGAGGGCGCCGACGTGATGGATACCGCTCTCGAGTACCTCTACACCGATGGCGAGTTTTGGTACTTCATGGATCCTGACTCATTTGAACAGCACTCGGCTGACAAGGCGGCGGTAGCTGACAGTGAGAAATGGTTAAAAGAACAGGAGCGCTATGAAGTCACGCTGTATAACGGTGCTCCACTGGCCGTTGCACCCCCCAACTTTATCGAGCTAGAAATCATTGAGACCGACCCTGGACTGAAAGGCGATACGGCGCAGGGCGGTAGCAAGCCTGCGACGCTAAGTACAGGTGCAGTGGTGCGTGTACCCTTGTTTTTATCACAGGGCGAAATCATCAGAGTTGATACACGCAGTGGTGAGTACGTAAGTCGGGCGAGTAAGTCGTAGCCTGAACACCCCATGACTGAATGGCGCCCTAGCGCGACTCTTGAGATTATCGAGACTAGGGCAACCACGCTCGCAAGCATACGGCAGTTCTTTGCGGAACGTGCGGCGACCGAAGTCGAGGTGCCTTTGCTCGCTTCGTCGGGAGTCACCGATCCGGCGATCGACCTTTTTCAAGTAGCCACGCGATCGGGAACCCGCTTTTTACAAAGCTCACCCGAGTACGCGATGAAGCGGCTATTGGCCGCGGGTTCAGGTGATATCTTTTATTGCGGTAAAGCCTTCAGAGCATCTGAGGTGGGGTCGCGTCACAATCCAGAATTTACGTTGCTAGAGTGGTATCGACTGGGTTGGGATCATCATCAACTTATCGCAGAGGTCGCGAGGTTTATCGAATATCTCGTCGGTGCAGTTAGCTGGCAAATCTGGTCCTACCAGCAGTTATTTGAGCATTGTCTGGGGTTGGACCCCCATCGGTGTTCAGACGAAGAGTTACAAGAGTCATTGACATCGTCAGGCCTCGACGTCGTCGGCGATATCGATCGACGCGATAGCTTAGACCTTCTACTGACTCACATTATTGAACCCACAATCAAACAGTGGGGACTGGTCTTCATTGTTGATTTTCCTGCCGATCAAGCGGCTTTGGCGCGAGTGCTGACGGGTAAGGAGGGACCGTTGGCTGCTCGGTTCGAGGCTTATTATTACGGGGTAGAGCTCGCTAATGGATATTGGGAAGAGACCAATGTGACCGAGTTGGAGCGCAGGTTTGAGTCGGATCGGCTAAAACGAACCAAGCAGGGCGCTACCCCAGTCGAGAATGATCCTCACTTTTTAGCCGCGCACCGCTCTGGGCTACCCGACTGCGCTGGTGTCGCACTTGGCGTTGATCGATTGCTGATGGCGATTACCGGACAACAGTCGATCGGCAGTACCATAAGCTTCGACTGGTCGATTAGCTAACCAGTGCCGGCTCATAAATCGCTATGAACTCCTCTGGAGGACGTTTCGGTCGCCCAGACGATATTTCGATACAAACAAACTGCAGTGTGGCCCGTAGAACGGTATCACCGCTGTCTGCATCAACGATCTGCATTTTTCTTTCCATCGTCATGCGGCGATCCCACTGTGTAATCCAAGTGCCTACCATCAGCTCATTGTCGAGGCGGGTAGCTCTAAGATACTGATAATCGGCTCGCGTGAGCGCCATGGCGCGATTCAGGTCTTGGTACTCGTTAGCGCCTAATCCGAGTGCTGTGGTGTGAGCCCAAGCGGTCTCATTACACCAGGTGACGTACTGGGTATTGTTGGTGTGATCTAGCGCATCGATATGCTCCGGGAGTACTCGAACGGTGCGAATATATGGATCGTTGTAGTCCCAATTCATGCTGGGACAGCTTCAACTCGCTTTTGCTTGATCAGCAAATAGCCAAAGCTGATCGCGAGCAATGGGCAGGCCATGTTGAAAATCGCGTAGGGAGCGTATTCCCAGGTGGCGACACCCAAAGTTGCCGCCATGTAAGCGCCGCAGGTATTCCAGGGGATTAGTGCCGATGTCATGGTGGCCGAGTCTTCCAGCGTTCTCGACAGATTTTCACGGCTGAGGCCGAAGTCATCGTAAGTCGTTGAGAACAGTCGACCCGGCAGTGCAATAGCGAGGAACTGATCTGCAGCCAAAATATTGGTAACCACACCACCAGTGACGGTTGCCAAGACCAGGTCGCCTGTTGACTTTACGGCGCGTAAGACGGCATCAAGGAGTTGCTTGAGGATGCCGGTGCGCTCCAGCACACCGCCGAAGGCAAGAGCGCTAATGATTAGCCAGACGGTGTTAAGCATGCTCGCGATGCCGCCTTTACTGATGAGTTGGTTCAGCTCTTGGTTACTAGTGTTGCCCTCAAAACCACCGAACAAGGTGAGCCACAGACCCTCGATCAGAGGGACTGAGGAGTCGGCGTTCTTCGTGAGTGCGAAGGCTCTAACAACGTCGGCCTGCAGCAGCGCGGCTGTTGCTACACCGGCAACTGTGGCAAGCATAATCGCTGGATAGGCGGGCACCTTGCGCCAAATCAAAAGCAGCATCACCAGCAGTGGGATGAGGACCCCAATGCCAATATTGAATTCATTGGCGAGTGCTGAGCGCAGTATCGCTATTTGCTCGGGCTCCGTTGCTGCACCGGCATCGATCATCGAAAAGAAGAGCAGCGCGATGATAAAGGCCGGGACTGTTGTCCACAGCATATGACGAATATGAGCGAATAGATCGACGTTGGTGCAGGCAGCGGCGAGATTAGTGGTGTCAGACAAAGGCGACAGTTTGTCACCAAAATAGGCGCCGCTGATAATGGCGCCAGCGGTAATGGCTGGCGATAGCCCAAAGCTGTCGGCGATCCCGATAAGGCCTATACCCAGTGTGCCTGCTACGGTCCATGAACTCCCGATACTGATTGAGGCAAGCGCGCAAATCACCGACGCTGCGGCAAAGAAAATGGCGGGATTAAGTATGGCAACGCCGTAATAGATCATTGCGGGTACTGTTCCCGCAATCATCCAGCTGCCAATCAAGCCACCGACGGCCATCAGGATAAGGATGGGCCCAAGGCCGACCTTAATGCCGTCGACCATGCTGTCCTGAACTTCACTCCAAGACATACCGCGGTACATACCGACGAGCCCTGCGGCAGCCGATGCAATCAGCAGCGCCACTTGGTTTGGCCCATAGGAGGCGTCTGCCCCGAATAATTGCACCGCTGAAAAAAGAAGTGCGATAAGTAGAACGATCGGAGCAAGCGATAAAAGCATAGGTTTATCCGGGCCGGTAGTGCGGCTTCGCCATTGTTATTTGATAGGTTCCAATAATACGTTCTCGAAAGCCACCCTCACAGTAGCTTAAGTAGAAGCGCCACATTCGAATAAACCGATCGTCAAAGCCCAATGCTCGCACTTCATCTAGCTTATCCAAGAACGCGATATGCCAGTATTCGAGTGTTTTTGCATAGTCTTGAGCGATATCGCGCAAGCCGACCATTTGCATATCGGTATTTTTTGCTAGCGCGTTGTTGATAACGGCGAGTGACGGCAGGCATCCACCCGGGAAAATATAGCGCTTGATGAAGTCAACGGAACGTCGCGCTGGTTCATAGCGCTGCTTATTGATCGTAATCGCCTGTATAACCGCCTTGCCGTCTGGCTTGAGCAACTTACTGACGCAGTCGAAGTAGGTATCGAAGTATTCGTGACCCACGGCTTCTATCATTTCGATTGAAACCAATTTGTCGTATTGCCCAGATAGTGCTCGATAGTCCTCGAACAGCAGCGTAACCAGGTGGTCGAGGCCGCGGCGCTTCACTTCGGCTGTGGCGCGATCAAATTGCTCCCTCGAGATAGTTGTGGTGGTGACTCTGCAGCCGTAGTGCTCTGCAGCATAGATCGCCATACCGCCCCAGCCCGTGCCGATTTCAATTAAATGATCACTTTCTGATAACTCGAGATCTTCACAGATCAGATGTAGTTTATGCTGTGATGCCGCATCGAGACTGTCGCAGCCTTCCGGGAAAACCGCGGAGCTATACATCAGCGATGGGTCCAAAAAGAGATTGAAAAACTCATTGCCAAGGTCGTAGTGTGCCGAGATATTTTCTCGTGATCCGGTCATCGAGTTGCGTCGCGCGGCGTGAGCAAGGCCCATTGCGGCTTTGATCAACCAGTTTTGTTTCGCCTTCATCGAATCCATGGTGGGCATATTGGCGCTGAACAAGCGGGTGACCGCGGTCAGGTCATCGGTGGTCCAGTCGCCATCGATATAGGATTCGCCCGCACCGACTGTTCCGCCGGTCAATATCCGGCTGTATGCCGTCGGATTTTCAATGGTGACAGTGGCGGCTGGTGCGATACTCAGATCGCCAGATCCAAACTGGTAAACGACACCATTGTCGTGAATAGTGAGGCTTCCATGTTTCAAGCCTGAGAATAGCTTCAGAGCCAACTTTCGAGACAGGTTGACTCCACGCCAAGACCAAACATCGGGCAGGCGTGCAATGTTTTTGACATCAATATTTCCTGTTGTCATAGATGTCTCCTCATAACGATTGATTATTTTTTGGGTGTGGCTGGAGGGTTAAGCCCTTCAGCAGAAGAATGAATGCCTGCCAATAAATCGCGGTTGTGACCTTGAGCGTTTCGAAGGGATAACTGGCGATTAGCTTTATGCCATTGCTTGCAGTCAGTGGTATTGATCTCAAGGTTAGGCAGGCGTGAAACATAGGCTTGCCATCCTCAAGGTTCGAAATTTTTATACCCAGATCGTTGCCTGGAGCGGTAGAGAACCAGCGATAAACTTGTTGCATGCCATTAAATGGCGAGACATGGAGTTTTTTCTGGAATACGGTAGTGAAGACCGATCCATCATTATCAACCGTCAATACGTAGCTGTGGCGCTCGCCCCAGGGAGTATTGGTGACTTCGGCGATGATGTACTCGAGTCGCTCTTGGTCGTAACAGAAGTAACAGGCGATGGGATTGTTTTGTAATCCGAAGTACCGCCAGTTAGCCAGCAGGAAGACGCGTCCGTTGAAGGTGGATCCTGTCTCCTCATGAATTCGCTGTTTGACAGCATCGAGCAGCGGTAGCTCGGGAGCCCCTAGAAAGTCACTTCGTAAGAACCGCGCAATGCCCAGGCGCTGGCTTCCCCAAAAAGGAAGTCGCTGCACAAGCAGTTCGATCTTTTCGATATCGACGAAGGGCATAAACACCTGGTATCGAAAAGAGTGGCGTCGCGGACTGAGTCTGGTGTGCGCTAACTGTCCGACATAAAAAGAGGAGATCACGCTACCGCCCTCAGTTTGGCAATAAGAGCATTAGCGGCTCGAAGGCCACTCGAAAGACCGTCCTCGTGAAAGCCGTTCTGCCAGTACGCGCCGCAAAAAAAGGTGTTGCGTGGGCCATTGATTTCATTCCATCGGGCCTGTGCGGCGATGCCTTCGATTGTGAACTGTGGATGCGCGTATGAATACTCGCCGAGTATTGAACTTGGCTTAATGGCATCGCTGTCGTTTAGCGTCACGCAAAAGGTCTCCGGTGCGCTGAGGCCTTGGAGAATATTCATGTTGTAAGTAAGCGTTGCTCGATCGGTATTGGAGCGCAGTCTGTAGTTCCAGCTAGACCATGCTCGCTTGTTGCTTGGTAGAAGCGATTCGTCGGTGTGCAAAACCACCTCGTTGTCTGAGTATGGAAGCGCTTTGAGAATGTCCTGTTCGTTGGAATCGGCATCGCTGAGCATTGCCAGCGCTTGGTCAGAATGTGTGGCGATCACCACATGGTCAAATTTATGCTCCTGCCCATTGTGAAGCCTAAGTTTATTGCCATTTGGGTTGCGTTCGATGGCAATGACTTCGCTGTCGACTCGGATGCTGTCTTGGTAAAGTGCTGTGATGGGATCCAAATAAGACCGGCTGCCACCTTGCAGGACACGCCATTGTGGCCGATTACCGATCTGCAGGAGCCCGTGGTTTTTGAAAAAACGCACGAAAAACTCAGCGGGGAAATTGAGTGCTTCGCGGAAATTGGCGGACCAGATCGCAGCCGCCATGCTGATCAGGTAATGGCGCCGGAAAAAGTCGCTGAAGCGGTGGCGAGTCAAGTAAGTTTCCAGTGTCTCGCCCGAGCTCAAGTTACCGGCCTCTAGGTCTGCGATGGCCTGTCGGTTAAATCGGAGTATTTCCATCACCATCGAGAGAAAGCTCGGGCTGAGTAAATTGCGGCGTTGTGCAAACAAGGTGTTTAGGTTGTTGCCGGCGTACTCGAGTCCCGATAAGTCATCCGAGACGGAGAAGCCCATCGATGTCGGTTGATTGACGACCTGTAACTCGTTGAGGAGAGCAATGAAGTTGGGGTAGGTCCAGTCGTTATAGACGATAAAGCCGGTATCTACCGCGTAGTCGCCAGAGCTTGTACTCACGTCAATGGTTGCAGTGTGGCCGCCGATCTTTTGAGCGGCCTCAAAAACAACCACCGGCTCATCGGCAAGTGCTAGCTGACGGGCGCAGGCGAGGCCCGAGATGCCAGTCCCAATTACCGCTGTTGTCATGACCACTCCCCAATTCGCGCAATACCGCAGATTCTCTTCAATCAGTAAAAGATGCTTACCACCCATTATGTAATATTAAATATACATTAATAGTGTCAAGTTTTTTGGATTTGTGTATTCTGTGCAGAGATACGCTCCAAGGAGTTGGGCAAATGGTAGATAAGCAGGGGGAAGGCGCTCGGGGACAACCCGCAAACTTTGCTTGGTCGGTGCCCCAGGGTCGTCGCACCGATGAATGGAGCTTGTGCGTGGTTCGCATCGCCGAATATCGCGATCGTGCCGCCTTTGGAAAGTTCTTTGCTCACTTCGCCCCATTGATAAAAGCCTTCGCCCTGTCGGGGTCATCGCTGTCAGCAGCTCATGCTGATGAGTTGGTTCAGGAAGTAATGCTAAAGGTGTGGCAGAAAGCTGCTGGTTTCAATCCGGAGAAAGCAGCTGCGAGCACCTGGGTTTATACCATCGCACGAAATTGTAGAACCGATATGTTCCGTCGCTTGCAAAAGTTTGACACGCAGCTGGAAGCAGAGGATATCGGTTTTGAATTGGAGAGTGACGAGCCGACGATGGCCCTCCATGCGAGTCGGGGTGCGGTTAGGGTCCGGGAGCTCTTAAAGGATCTACCGCAGGATCAAGCCCAGATACTTGCTAAGGTGTACATGGAGGGTAAGTCGCACTCGGAGACCGCAGCTGAACTGGGATTACCGCTGGGAACGGTCAAATCGAGGGTGCGTCTGGCGATCCAAAAACTTCAAGTTTTCATGGACGCGGGGTTACAGCAGTGATCCAGCCGCGAGTTTTCGTGTATTTATTAACAAATCAGCCCCATCTAGAGGTGCTGAAAGAGCTAAAGGCCGCCATTTTTCGTAGTTGAGCCACAATTAGCCGGTAATAGAATTGACAGTTTGGCAGGGCAGGGTTAGAACGTAACAATGATTACACATCATCCCCATAGCAATACTTTGGTAGAGTTTTCGTCAGGCACGCTGCCTGTCGCGCACAGTGTTTGTGTCTCCACACATTTGGACCACTGCTCCGAGTGTCGCTCGAAGTTAGCGAAGCTCGATGATCTCGGCGGTGCGATGCTCGAGAATGGCACGGCCGAGAGTGTTTCCTCCAGCGTCTTCGACGCGGTGATGCTGCGACTGGATGAAGTGAGTCCAGAGCCCGCAGCTAATGACGCGACAGCGGCGTCGTTGTCGTCGATGGTAAAAAAAATTCGATCGGGCGCGACCGCTGATTTAAATTGGCGACGCGTAACCAAGTCGTTGCGGATCGCGAGCCTTGGCGATGTGCCTGGTGCCTCTGAGGTCTCTGTTTATCATATCTCGGAAGGCGGCAAGATCCCGCAACACAATCACTCGGGAACTGAGATGACTCTGGTCCTAAGTGGTGGGTTTTCTGATGAAACCGGCATTTATCATGCGGGCGATTTCCTGGTTCGCGAGGCGGGCGATATCCACGCTCCAACTGCGCTCCCTGGCGGTGACTGTATCTGTCTTGCAGTGCTTGAGTCTCCACTCAAGTTTACCCGATGGCACTATCGCTGGTTGAACCCTCTTCTGCAGCTTCGAGCGGGTTAATAGCGAGCCAGCTGCACTATCGTAGTTATCGATAATTGATATTTATGGTTTCGCCTTATTTTGTTGCGGACGTGAAATCCTTCCGGGGTTGTTCTACGTAACACTCCCAAACTACTAAAACGAGATCTTTCCATGCGTTTGGTTATTCCAAAAGAGTCGCTCTCTGGAGAGCGGAGAACTTCGGCTACGCCCGAAACCGTCAAAAAAATGATTCGCCTCGGTGCAGACGTCGCGATTGAGTCTGGAGCGGGCGCCGCTGTTGGCTTTTCTGACGACGTCTATGCGGAGTTGGGTGCTGAGATCGTGAGTGATCGCGCGGCACTAATGAGCTCAGCTGATATGGTCTTGCGCCTCAGAAAGCCCGAGCATGATGAAGTCGCAATGCTCAAGGCAGGGTGCATCCATGTGTCTTATCTGGATCCGTTCAACGAGCGTGAGCTGATCACTGCCTTGGCTAAGCAAGGCGTTACAGCCGTCAGCATGGAGATGATTCCTCGATCCACGCGAAGCCAGAAAATGGACGCCCTTAGTTCCCAGGCGAACTTGGCGGGTTATGTAGCGGTTATGTTAGCTGCAGCACGCTTGCCTCGAATTTTCCCTATGCTGATGACACCAGCCGGGACCTTGAAGCCAGCGAAGGTGTTCATTATCGGTGCCGGTGTCGCAGGTCTCCAGGCGATCGCCACTGCGAAGCGCTTAGGTGCTCGAGTAACAGCGTTTGATACCCGTCCCGTGGTTGCGGAACAGGTTGAATCGCTAGGCGGCAAGTTCCTTGAGATTGACCTCGGCGAGACCGGACAGACTGCTGATGGCTATGCGCGTGAACTGACGCCTGAACAGGTAGAAATGCAGCGGCAGGCCCAGAAGGCGGTGATTGCAGAGTCTGACGTGGTGATTACCACTGCACAGGTATTCGGTCGTAAGCCACCGGTTCTGGTAACCAAGGATATGGTTGAGGGCATGGCGCCTGGTTCGGTCATTGTCGACATGGCAGCAGAAACTGGGGGCAACGTCGAGGGCTCGGTGCCCGATGAGACAGTCACCGTTGACGGTGTCACGATTGTCGGTACCGCGAATCTCGCCAACGAAGCCGCCCGTGACGCATCGCAGATGTACGCGAGCAACTTGTTCAATCTAGTTGAAGACACCTGGGATACCGAAGCAAAGGAATTCGTACTCGATATGGAGAACGACATTCTCCCGGGCTGCGTTATTACCCATGGTGGTGAAGTGGTTCACCCCACTATTAAGAACCTGATGGAGGGGGATAGCTAAAATGGCTGGTGCTGAGTATTTACTATTCATCTTGATGCTCTCGATTTTCTTGGGCTTCGAGCTAATTAATAAAGTCCCTGCGACCTTACACACTCCACTGATGTCGGGCGCGAATGCGATTTCAGGTATCACCGTGGTCGGCGCTATTGCCTTGGCCGGCACTGAAAACACTGACCTAGCACACTGGTTGGGTGTTGGCGCTGTAACACTAGCGAGCATCAACGTGGTTGGTGGCTACATGGTTACTGATCGCATGCTCGGCTTCTTTAAGAAGAAGGAGGACTGATCATGAATTTAGAACTGATCACACAGCTGGGCTACGTTGTTGCGGCAGCGCTCTTTATCTTCGGCCTAAAAATGCTGGGTTCGCCTGACACGGCACGTAGGGGTAACGCCATATCATCAGTCGGTATGCTGGTAGCGATTATTTCCGCTCTGTTGGGGCAGGGTATTGTTCAGTACGAGTACATCATTGGCGGTATGCTGGTTGGTGGTGCCATTGGTGCCATAGCCGCAAGGTCGGTAGCGATGACCGCCATGCCCGAGATGGTTGCATTGTTTAATGGCTTTGGCGGCGCGGCCTCGCTTCTCGTTGGCTGGTCAGCACTAGCGCCCGATGCCGGAGCCTTCACTTTAACCACCATTATGTTCTCGATCCTGATCGGTGGTGTCACGCTAACCGGATCATTGATTGCATACGGCAAGCTCTCTGAGACAATCAGCGGAGCTGCGATGACTTTTGGTGGTCAAAAAATCGTCAACAGCCTCATTGTGATCGGCGTATTGGTAAGCGCCTTCATGTTTATCAATAATCCGAACGATCCTAATTGGTTATACGCCGTCATTGGTCTGTCGCTTCTTTTCGGCATCATGGCAGTGATCCCGATTGGTGGCGCCGACATGCCAGTCGTGATCTCGCTGCTGAACTCTTACTCCGGTCTTGCTGCTTGTGCTGCGGGTTTCGCCGTCGACAACAATGCCTTGATTGTCGCCGGCTCTTTGGTAGGCGCGTCCGGCATTATTCTGACGCAGATCATGTGCAAGGCGATGAATCGCTCGCTAACTAATGTTCTATTCTCTGGTTTCCAGAGCGTTTCAACCACGGTCACCGAAGTCGAAGGTGAGATCAAACCAATATCGGTTGACGATGCCTACTATGTACTTGAGGCGGCAACTAACGTGGCGATCATCCCCGGCTACGGTATGGCAGTGGCACAGGCGCAGCACGTTGTAAAAGAGCTCATGGAGCTTCTTGAAAACAATGGATGTGAAGTCAATTACGGTATTCACCCAGTGGCTGGGCGTATGCCAGGGCACATGAACGTGCTGCTCGCTGAAGCTGACGTGCCCTATGATCAGCTACTCGAGATGGATGAAATCAACCCTCGAATGGAGTCGGTTGATGTGGCGATTGTGATCGGTGCGAACGATGTTGTTAATCCAGCCGCCCGTGAAGTCGAATCGTCTCCGATTTACGGTATGCCGGTGATTAATGTAGCAGACGCGAAGACTGTATTTGTATTGAAGCGGTCGATGGCGTCAGGCTTCGCCGGTATCGAGAACCCGCTGTTCTACAAGGACAATACTCGAATGCTCTTTGGTGACGCTAAGGAGTCAATTGGTGGGTTAGTGCGTGAGTTCTCTTGAGCAGAGCGCATTCTTATCCAAAACGCCGGCATTACCGGCGTTTTTTTTTGCCTCATCGTTTGGTCAGGTAGGCCTTCCTAAAGCTTCTATGATTTGGCTGTTGGCCTAGGCCACTTTCTCTTCGTTCTTAAACTGCATGCTTGCGAGGCGAGCATACAGTTCGCAGCGGTCAATGAGCTCTGCATGTGTGCCTACATCAATAACCCTGCCACCATCAATCACCGCGATGGCGTCTGCATTGATAATGGTCGACAGTCGATGTGCGATGACGATCGTTGTCCTGTCACGGGTAATGTCCTGCAACGCTAGTTGCACATAGTGCTCGCTCTCCGTGTCTAGGGCGCTGGTAGCCTCATCGAGCAACAAAATTTCCGGGTTATGGATGATCGCGCGGGCGAGTGCGATTCGCTGCCGTTGGCCGCCCGATAGTTGCACGCCCTGTGCCCCCAATTCTGATTGATAGCCATCGGGAAGCTGTCGAATGAACTCGTCGGCATAGGCCGCCTTGGCAGCTGCTTCGATATCGGCCTGACTCGCGTCTTCAGTGCCATAGCCAATGTTGTAAGCCACGTCACCCGTAAACAGAATAGGCGCCTGAGGCACTAGCGCTGTTTTAGCCCGCCAGTCATCCAAAGGAATGTCAGTTAGGGCGACACCACCATAGCTAAGCGAGCCTGCAGATGGATCGTGAAATCGCTGCAATAACTCAAATAGTGTCGATTTGCCAGCGCCCGAAGGGCCTACTAGCGCGAGCGTTTTTCCCGGAGGAATCACCAGTGAGAACTCGCTTAGGGCTGGATTGGCAGGTCGAGACGGATAGAAGAACTCCAGTGATTCAGCGACGATAGCCTGGCCTTGAGGGACGGGTGATTGGCCGATATCGAGAATATTGCTCTCCATATGCATCAACTCTACTAGGCGCTCAGAGGCACCGGCGGCGCGCTGGAGATCGCCCCACACTTCAGACAAGGTGGCGAATGCACTTCCCAACATGACTGCGTAAAACACGAATGCGCCGAGATCGCCGCCGGACATGCGGCCCGCAAGTACATCCTGCCCTCCAGCCCACATCATGCCCACCATACCGCCTAGAAAAAGGAAGATCGCGCAGGCCATCAGGAAAGCGCGCTGCTGGATGCGTTTCT
>NTKA01000015.1 GCA_002456975.1 Halieaceae bacterium MED-G27 | reverse complement strand
CACCAGCAGCTTGGAGTTAGTGGCAGAAACGATAGCTGACGCCCCGCCAATGCCTCAACTGCTGATGGCCTGGAGGAATGACAGTCGAGGGGCTGTGCTTCGCGATCTTATCGAGGAATGCTCATCTCTGATACAACACGACTAGCCCTCGTCCTTCCAGCCGCGGATCGAAGCAAATACGTCGGCGGGAGCGCGGCTATCGAGCTGCCTGTTCTCCGTTAGATTGGCGACGATCTCGTCACTGTCCCAGCGAAGAAAGGGGTTGATAGCGCACTCAACTTCGATGCTCGAGGGTACTGTGGGAATATCGCGCTCACGAAGTGCCGCACAATTTCGTGCGTGCTCCATCAGGACCGCATTGCCGGGCTCAACTCTCTGGGCGAATGCCAAATTAGCCATGGTGTATTCGTGAGTGCAGTACACCTTTGTCGTCGAGGGGAGGGCCTTCAATTTAGCTAGCGACGCCTGCATCATCGGGAATGTTCCCTCAAATACGCGGCCACAGCCCCCCACGAACAAGGTGTCGCCGCAAAACAGAATCGACTCGGAGCGGTTGTAATAAGCAATATGGTCTAGCGTGTGACCGGGCACTTCCAACACGTCAAACTCAACCCCAAGAACGTCAGCGGAGTTCCCATCGACCACTATTTCATCGATATCACTGATTTTTGGATTATTAGGGCCAACCACCCGACATTGAGTGGCTGCTTTAAGCTCATTTACGCCACCTGTGTGATCAAAGTGGTGATGAGTAATCAGAATGGTATCGAGTGTTAGGCCTCGCGCTTGAAGCACGGCTAATACGGGTGCGGCGTCACCTGGGTCCACCACCCAAGCTCGATCGTCTCGAACCCCCATCCAGATATAGTTATCGGAGAAAGCTGGAATTGGTGTGATGGTGAGCATTGGGAAATGAACCTCGCATAAACCTTTGAATGTACACCGGGAAAAGATACCCTTTGGGCATGGGAAATCCTAGCGTCGCAAAGTTATCCTCGTCTGTACGGCACAATCTCGCTGGCTGGTATGCCGATTCAGCGGTGGGCGCTCGTCTACGCCAGCAACTGATGGACGAGCTGGATTTGCAACTTGAGCGTTTATTCGGCTACCACACCGTATTTTTGGGCGTCATGCCTAATTTGCCGCTGGAGTCGTTGGCACGGTCGCAGGCAAGTATTGTGGCGTCACCAATGCCATCAAACGGATCCACCGGTCCAGTGGTGATCTGCGAAGATGAATGGCTGCCCTTTGAGACGGAGTCGGTAGATACTGTCGTGGTATTCCATGGACTAGAAGTCGCAGGAGACCCGCGCCAGGTACTGCGTGAGATTCAGCGGATTCTCGTACCCAATGGCAACCTACTTATCGCTGGCTTCAACCCAGAAACCGCATTCGGGCTCGCTTGGTATTTGCGACGCTTTGTGTCGCCGAGGCGCTGGCGCGACCTTAAATTAGAGCGCCTCCCAAGGTTGATTGACTGGTTGACCTTACTTAATTTTAAATGCGATAAACCCGAGCATAAGCTTGTGCTCCGACCTTTTGGAAAGGGAAGGCTTTTTGACTGGATGGCAGCGATTGATGATTGGCTAATCGACCACAGAGTGCCATTGGGTGGCGCATTTGTGCTTCATGCCAAGAAGCAGGTCACTGCAGGTGTCTCATCAGTGCAGCGTCGTCAGCGGAGAGCTCGACTTGTACCACTGCCTGTTTCGCGTCCCGCCGTCGGCGCCGAACCTCACCGAAATCAAGGCACAAACTCGCTGAATGAAGAAAGTTGAGGCCTTCACCGATGGAGCCTGTCGTGGCAATCCCGGACCAGGCGGGTGGGGCGTGTTGCTTCGGTTCGGCGGACACGAAAAAGAGCTGAGCGGCGGGGCTACCGACACTACCAATAATCGTATGGAACTCAGCGCAGCGATTGAAGCGCTGAAGGCTCTCAGCGAGACTTGTCAGGTTACACTGACCACGGATTCGACGTATGTGCGAGATGGTATTACTCAATGGGTGACCAAGTGGAAAGCCAATGGTTGGAAAACCGCCGCCAAGAAGCCGGTCAAAAATCAAGATTTATGGATTGCCCTAGATCAAGAGTGTCAGCGACATTCCGTTGACTGGCAATGGGTCAAGGGTCACGCAGGTCATCCAGAAAATGAGCGCGCTGACCAACTCGCCAACGCCGGCATCGACGCCCTGAAAGAACAATAATGCGCCAAATAGTGCTCGATACCGAAACAACAGGCCTCGAAGTGACTCAAGGTCACCGGATCATTGAAATTGGCTGTGTCGAAATCCTTGATCGTAAGCTCACGGGTAACCATTACCACCAGTACGTCAAACCTGAACGCGCCATCGACCAAGGCGCCTTAGAGGTGCACGGTATTAGCGAGGAGTTCCTGGCTGACAAGCCTGTATTCGCTCGAGTTGCAGATGATTTTCTTGAATTTATCCGCGGCGCTGAACTCGTGATTCATAACGCGCCGTTCGACATCGGCTTCATCGATGCCGAGTTAAAACTGTGGAATCCGGCGCACCAGTCTGTGCTGGAAATTTGTCAAGTCACCGACTCGCTCCAGCTCGCCAGGAACAAGCATCCAGGGCAGCGAAATAGCCTCGATGCGCTGTGCCAGCGCTATGAGGTAGACAATAGCAATCGAACGCTGCACGGCGCCTTACTCGACGCCGAAATCCTTGCCGATGTCTATCTGCTGATGACTGGTGGGCAAACATCTCTTGGTCTGTCACCGGAAACAGAGACGTCAAACACATCTTCCTCGGGCTTGGGTCAAATCAGACGTCTCTCAAGTGAAAGAAAGCGCCTAAAGGTAGTACCGCCCACTACCGACGAACTAGAACGTCACGAGGACCGCCTCAGCGCCCTCGAGGGCGGCGCTGAAGCCGGAGTGGTGTGGCGCCGTTAGACGCCACCGATCGCCTCAAAGCGTGTAGATGACCGCCGTAAGGCCCACCGCAGTAAGAACAATCGTGTAAGGCACCGCCATAATCACCATTCGACCGTACGAAAGTCGAATGAGCGGTGCTAATGCCGAGGTCAGCAGGAATAAAAATGCAGCCTGACCGTTCGGTGTCGCCACCGAGGGCAGATTGGTTCCCGTGTTAATTGCAATTGCGAGTTGGTCGAACTCGGCTCGAGTAATAACGCCATTATCTAACGCCTGCTTCACCTCTGAGATGTAGACAGTCGCGACAAATACGTTGTCGGAGATCATCGACAATACGCCATTAGCCAAAAAGAACATGGCCGGTCTAACGCTACTCTCCATCGCTAACACCGCGTCAATCACAGGTGTAAACAGATGCTGCTCATGAATAACAGCAACAATTGCGAAGAATACTACGAGCAGGGCGGTGAAGGGCAGCGCCTCCTCAAAAGCGTGTCCGAGCTTGTGCTCTTCGACGATACCGTTGAAGGCAGTCAGCAAGACGATGACCATCAAACCGATCAAACCCACGGCTGCCAAATGGAGGGCGAGTCCAACTACTAGGACAGCAGCCACTAGGGCCTGAATTACCAGGCGCGCGTTAGATTCCGGCGTGGCCTTTGCGTTTTCCTGTGCTTGGAACTCTTCTAGAACGGTCCTAACTTTGGGTGGCAACTGTGCGCCATAACCAAACCACCCCGTCTGCTCGAGTAAGAGACAGGTCGCGAATCCAGCGACCGCGACGGGCATGGTAATCGGCGCCATGAACATGAAAAACTCCTGGAAATCCCAGCCTGCAACTGTAGCAATCAGGAGGTTTTGAGGTTCGCCAACCAAGGTGCAGACACCGCCCAGCGCTGTTCCGACAGCGCCGTGCATTAGCAGGCTTCTCAGAAATGCTCTGAAGCCCTCGAGATCGGCCTCGTTTTCCGCTTTCACCGCGTCGTCTGTGGTGTGGTCATGGTGAGCATCGTCAAACGCGGTGCCTGATGCGACCTTGTGATAGACCGTAAAGAAGCCAACACCAACGCTGATCAGCACTGCCGTAACGGTCAACGCGTCCAGAAAAGCTGAGAGGACCGCCGCAACCATGGAAAACAGAAGCGACAATAACTTTTTGGAGCGAACGCGCAGCAGCAACTTGGTGAAGATATAAAGCAGCAACTCCTTCATGAAATAGATACCAGCTACCATGAACATGAGTAGCAGAATCACCTCAAAATTGGCTTCCGCTTCGTGGAACACCGTATATGGATCAGCCATACCAATGGCAACCGCCTCAATCGCCAGCAAGCCACCCGGTTGCAACGGATAACACTGCAATGCCAGAGCAAGCGTGAAAATAAACTGCGCGATTAGAACCCAGCCAGTGATAAACGGTCCCACCGTATAGAGCAAAATTGGGTTGATAATCAAAAACGCAATAATCGTTTTCTTGTACCAGTCAGGTGAAGAGCCGAGAAAGTTATGCCAGTAGGGATTGACTGCCGTCTGATTCATGTTGATACATCCTTTATTGTCTTTGGCGAGTGCGACCGCACCGACCATGCATACGCGTGCGTCGAATATATGGACGCTCAGAGCGGAATCGAGAGTAAACGATTATGCGCTAACAATTCCAGCGACGCGGTCATAGTTTCGAAAACTCGTCATAGTTGTGAAGCGGTTTCAATGCACCTGTGAAAAGAAAGCTCGGCCAGCTAGTATGCAATGCCCGACGGGAGATCAAAGATGTTGACATTCGATAGGCCAACCAGAGCGGCCGCGCCCAGTGATTTGGTGTGGGTGTTTCGCGGCCGAGAATTAGTGGGCTCACTGCTCGGGAGCCCCGGTGCTCCGATCCCATACGAAGAAGTCGCTGCTAATTTCTCTGTTCGAGAAGCACTAATTCCCGTGGGTTATCTAGGCGATGATGCGGTGTATGCAGCTGTTATTGATGAAGCTGAATTAGACATGATGCGATATGTGGGCAGCAACCTTTTTGGTTTGATCGGACGCATCGACGAATCGCTGTTTGATGCGATCGGTCGCGCCTATCAACTGCTGAATTGGGATCGCGACCATCGACATTGCGGTCGCTGTGGGTCCACAACGCAATTGGCTGATAAAGGACAATGCCGACAGTGTGAAACCTGCAACTTGAGCGTTTATCCTCGCTTGTCACCCTGCATTATCGTATTGGTGACCCGCGGGGGAGAGTGCCTATTAGCCGCTGCCGCAGGCGGAAACCGACGGTTCTACAGCGCTCTTGCGGGTTTTGTCGAACCGGGAGAAACCTGTGAACAAGCGGTAGCTCGCGAAGTCATGGAGGAGGTCGGTCTCGAAGTTGGCA
Organism: Halieaceae bacterium MED-G27; assembly: GCA_002456975.1. GTDB lineage: Bacteria > Pseudomonadota > Gammaproteobacteria > Pseudomonadales > Halieaceae > Luminiphilus. The sequence goes on along the minus strand of NTKA01000015.1, from coordinate 33,271 downwards.
ACATCAACTACTTTGGGTCTCAACCCTGGCCATTTCCCGGGCAACTTATGCTGGGCTACACGGCAGAATGGAGTGCGGGAGAGATCAATGTCGATCCGGAGGAAATCGATGAGGCGCTGTGGTGTACTCCCGACCGATTGCCCCCGATACCACCACCCTTTAGTATCGCCGGGCAACTCATCAATTCGTTTGTAAAAAAACAAACTGGGGACTAGTCAGTTGGAATTTATTTATGAGTTGGGTCTTTTTACGGCCCAACTAGTGGTTGTCGCCGCTGTTATCGTCGTGAGCCTGTTACTTCTAGCCGCTGCCAATAAGGGTAGACGAGGGCAGGAAGAGGGATACATAGAGGTTCGCTCTATCAACGAGCGTTACGACGCGTACGTCAGCGCGATCCGAGAGATTACCGAGGACGAGCACGCCGCTAAAGCACGCGCTAAACGCGAGAAACAAGCAGCGAAGGCTGATCAGAAGACTGCGAAAAAGAAGGCCAAGGCACTCGCGAAGGGCGAGGAGGGGGCCGATGCTGATAACAAACCTAGGATTTTCGTGCTCACCTTTGAAGGGGATGTCAACGCATCACAAGCCGATGCTTTACGCGAGGAGATATCAGCTCTGCTACCCGAGGCAACATCCAATGACAAGGTCCTTATTCGGCTTGAAAGCCCTGGCGGTGTTGTCCATGGCTATGGCCTAGCCGCGAGTCAACTACAGCGGATTAAAGACGCCGGCATCGAATTGGTCGTCGCGGTCGATAAAGTGGCTGCCAGTGGTGGCTACATGATGGCCTGTGTCGGCTCAAAAATCCTTGCTGCGCCCTTTGCCATCATCGGCTCGGTCGGTGTGGTCGCCCAACTTCCCAACTTTCATCGACTGCTTAAGAAGAACGACATTGATTTCGAGACATTCACAGCGGGAGAGTTCAAGCGAACGGTAACGGTCTTCGGTGAAAACACCGACAAAGGACGCCGAAAGTTCGAGAGTGAGCTTGAAGAAACTCACGAACTGTTTAAGTCATTTGTCTCAGCGCATAGACCAGACCTTGATGTCGGTAAGATTGCAACCGGGGAGATATGGTACGGTCAACAAGCTATCGACAACGGACTCATTGACGAAGTAATGACATCTGATAGCTACTTACAAGCGAACTCAGAATCATCTGATCTGGTCGAGGTCCGTTACCGCCAAAAGCAAAAGTTAGCCGAAAAACTGGGAGTAGGTGCCGAAAACATGGTGGACCGAATGGTGACGCGCCTCTGGAAACGGCTCAACGAGAGTAAGTTGCCTTAAGACATGCGGCTTTCGCTCCTGAGAGGTGCACTGGCACACTCAATGGCGAAGAGTTTGAAAATCGGGCAGATCTGACAAGATTAATGAAGCCATCAGGTGACGGGTGAGGAGGCGCTCAACACTTGCTGTACACATCTACAGGCTCGCATCCGCTCGTAATAGATGTCGACTTCATACAACAATAATCTCTTAACCAATTGAATTTTATCAATTAATTGGATCAATAGCATAGGGATTATCTGAGAAAATATTCAGTGGGATAGTCAAGGCTGGCTGATTAGACCGGTCATTTCGAGGAAGCTTCCCAGCACGAATATTGACCTGAAGCGCTGGCAGCATGAGTGACGGCATGGATAGCGTTTTGTCTCGTGTAGTTCGTAGGTTCACGAATTCTTTCTGAGTCGATCCATCATTGATGTGAATATTAGCTTCACGATGCTCACCAATAGTCGCAACGTAACTTAGTTCACGACCGTTTGGTTGGTAGTCATGGCAAACGAAGAGTCGCGTGTCTGCAGGCATTGCGAGTAGTTTTTGTACTGACTCGAATAGTGCGGACGCGCTACCACCAGGAAAATCGCAACGAGCGGTTCCAGAGTCGGGCATAAACAAGGTGTCACCCACAAAAATGGCATCAGCAATCGCATAGGCCATACAGGCAGGTGTGTGACCAGGCACGTGCATGCACTTAATCGATAAAGCGCCGACCGTCAGTGCATCGCCATCTTCAACAAGAAAATCAAAATAAGAGGTAACGTCCGCTGATTCCGGCGCCATCCCATACAAAGGCGCAAAATGTTGCTGAATCGCTTTGATGCCTGAGCCAATGCCGATACTCGCGTCACAGCGTTGCTTTAACCACATGGCAGCGCTCATGTGGTCTGCATGCGCGTGAGTCTCTAGAACTGTGTGCAATACCAGACCGTTTTGCTCGATGAAATCAATTATCCGATCCGCAGAGTCGGTGTGAACAGTTGCCGAGTTCATGTCGAAGTCGAGAACTGGGTCGATAACAATACATTCGGATTGGTCGGCCGCATATACGACATAGGTTAGTGTCGACGACTGAGCATGAAAAAAAGGCTCAATGTTCAAACCATTCGCTATAGATTTACGTGGCGTGGTGATAAATCAGTCTCCCAACAGGGCAGAGGATCCTCGACCTCAATAATATCATTAATCTACCACCACATGCATAACTGCGCATAATGTATATTATGTTAAATAAAGGATCGGTTATCGGTGCGTCTGTTCGTTTTTCGTCTGCGTATTCATCTACGGAACCCTGTTGAGATGCGCTACTCTATAAAGCTGTAGCAGACACCCACAACACTGGAATGTTGATGTATGAGACTTAGTCTTTCGCGCGCCGTGCTCGGCACTCTTGCAGTTATCGCTAGCGGTTTTGTTTATGCCATCGCGGAAAGCGAACCGACCAAAGCCCAAAGCAACACCCTCAAAGCCATGATCAAAGAGCTTGAGGACAGCCACTACGTTGACCGACGGTACGACGATGGTATGTCGCAGGCACATCTAGATACCTACCTTGACCGGCTAGACCCCTCTCGCCTCTTCCTCACTGCCGCTGAAGTGAACGAGTTTTCTCAATGGCAAACAGCGCTGGATGACCTTGGCAAGGACGGGAACCTAGACCCAGCATTTGAGATTTACAACACTTACGCCACGAAGGCCGACGCGAGACTAAACAAGGTCATCGATGAGTTACCTCAACTCGTTGATAGCTTCGACTACACCGCAAACGAATACACCGAAGCGGACCCTACCGAAAGAGCTTGGGCAAGCGATCAAGATGCGTTGACAGAGCGTTGGCGTAAACGTATCAAAAGCCAGGCCTTGAGTTTGAAACTCGCCGACAAGGCCGCAGACGAAATCGCCCCTACCCTTGTAAAGCGCTATCAAAACCAATTGATGCGGCTCGGCCAAAATAAGGAACAAGATGTTTTTGCGGTGTACGCTAATGCCTTGACGACACAATTCGATCCACACACCAGCTATTTCTCGCCTAGACGAGCTGAAAACTTCGACATCGATATGAGCCTGAGCTTCGAAGGGATCGGTGCCGTACTTCAGAATGAAGACGAATACGTGAAAGTCGTAAGGATCGTCCCCGCGGGTCCTGCTGACAAACAATCTGACCTTAAACCGTCTGAACTCATTGTTGGCGTAGGCCAAGGAGATAGCGGCGCGCTTACCGATGTTATCGGGTGGCGTCTCGATGACGTTGTCGACATGATCAGAGGCCCGCGCGACACAACTGTTCGCCTCGAAGTAATCCCTAGCGCTAGTCGAAGCGATGAGCGTCGACTGCTGAGCATCACACGTAACGAAGTCAAGCTTGAAGAGCAGGCGGCACAGAAAAAGGTCATAGAAATCAATGATGTGCAGGGTAATTCTCGCAAAATTGGCATTATCGATATACCCGCGTTTTATTTGGATTTTGATGCGTACCGGCGCGGTGATCCCGAATTCAAGTCCACGACACGCGACGTTGCACGACTTATCCAGGAGTTAAATCAGGAAGAAATTGACGGTCTAGTTATTGATCTTCGCAACAATGGGGGCGGCTCCTTGCGTGAGGCCAATGAGTTAACTGGCCTATTTATCGAATACGGACCTACCGTTCAGATCCGGAGCGCTAGCAGCCGTGTTTATCGCGATGGCAAACGTCGGCGCGGCCCCTACTACGATGGCCCTGTAGCCGTCATGATCAATAGGCTGTCGGCTTCTGCGTCTGAAATTTTTGCCGGTGCGCTACAAGACTATGGAAGAGCGGTGATCGTGGGCGACCGGAGCTTTGGTAAAGGAACCGTCCAAACACTCCTAGAATTGCCTGAAGGCCAGCTGAAAGTGACTGAGAGCAAGTTTTATAGAATCTCAGGCGATAGCACCCAGCATCGTGGCGTGGTGCCAGACATCAGCTTCCCTTCCCTGCTTCAGCACGATGAAATCGGCGAGAGCGCCTATGACAATGCACTCGACTGGGACCGAATCGCCCCAATTCGATTTAGAGATTACGGCGCTGTAAGTTCGATCCTACCTGTGCTTGCCAAGCGCCACAGCGAACGGGCGATAGACAACCCCGATTTCCAGTACATTCTGGATCAACAAGTACTGGCCGAGGATATCCGCAGCGAAGAAATCGTCTCGCTCAATGAAGCCGAGCGAAGAGCCGAGCGGGAGCAGCAGGAAGCCTACTACCTAGCTATCGAAAATGCACGGAGAGGAGCCAAAGGCCAAACTTTGCTGTCCTCTCTCGATGAATTGCTGGACGAGGAGTCTTCAGACACTGAGGAGGTGGCCGAAAACACCGTCACCGACAGTTCAGCGCTCCAGGAAAGCTCAGCAGACACAATAGAGAGCGATGAAGATTCCAGCGACAGTGATGATGAGCCTGATGCCCTCGCGATAGAAACAGCAAGAATTCTCGCAGACGCAATTAATCTGCGATCGCCTGCTGTCGTCCAGCGAATGAATCCCTAGCCGATCCTAGCTTTACCTACGTACTTTGCTAGAGCCTGAGGCAGCACTATGCTGCCATCCGCCTGTTGGTAGTTTTCCAGCACGGCAACCAGCGTCCGACCCACGGCAAGACCCGAGCCGTTCAACGTATGGGCTAGCTCGGGCTTTCCTGTTTCGGGGTTTCGCCAGCGAGCCTGTATACGTCGGGCCTGATAGTCCCTGAAATTAGAGCAACTGGATATCTCTCGATAAGCCTGCTGACCAGGCAACCAAACTTCAAGATCGTAGGTCATGGCTGCGGAAAAGCCTAAATCTCCTCCGCAGAGACGCACCTTACGATACGGGAGGCCTAGAACCTGCAAAATACGCTCAGCATGACCGGTTAAGCGCTCTAGCGCTGCATCGGACTGACTAGGCCGCACTACCTGCACCAGTTCCACCTTTTCGAACTGGTGTTGACGAATCAAGCCACGAGTGTCTCTCCCATAACTGCCGGCTTCGCTTCGAAAACAGGGAGTATGAGCAACATACTGAACGCCGTTAGGCCCCATCGCCTCGTCGCTAATAATCTGATCTCGAAACAAGTTTGTTACCGGCACTTCCGCAGTAGGAATGAGGTAATACTCTGAGTCGCCGTCCAACTTGAAAGAATCCTCAGCGAATTTTGGCAGCTGACCGGTCCCAAACATTGAATCTCGGTTAACCAAAAAGGGAACATAAACCTCTTCGTAACCGTGCTCCCTGGTATGAATATCTAGCATCAACTGCGCTAGGCCGCGCTGCACTCTCGCCAAGGCCCCTTTAAGAACGCTAAAACGGCTCCCCGATAAACGGCTAGCAGCCTCAAAGTCGAGAAGCCCAAGGCCCTCCCCTAGGTCCGAATGATCCTGTGGTGTGAATTCGAACGTTGTAGGTTCTCCCCACGTAGACACTAGCTCATTTGCCGTCTCGTCATTACCCTCGGGAACAGCGTCGTCCGGCAGATTAGGGGTGTCTAATAGCAGCGCATCGAGTTTCGCCTGAACATGCTTAGCATCTTCGACTGCAGCGTCTAACTGTGATGAAAGCCTTTCCAAAGTAGCGTTGACCTCAGCTTTCGCATCATCAACCGACATACCGCCCGCTATCAGACTACCAATTTGCTTAGAGGCTCTTTTACGCTCAGCCAAGAGATCCTGCGATGAGACATCCGCCGTTTTGCGCTCGGCATCGAGCCGAAGAAACTCATCCACTGAAAACTGATGTTTTTTCTTCATCAGCTCGGCGGCAACGCGCGCCGGATCTTGTCGTACAACTTTGATATCGAGCATGGTATCTGGGACTAGTGAGCAGGCGCGTAGTTTAACGCCAAACAGCTTTCAATTAACTAGTTGACGAATAATTATGTAGCCGAGCGCACATGCGACAAGACAAATGAGCATTGAGGTCACAGCGTGCAGACCGGCATTAAGCCACTCCCCCGCCAGCCCGCGCTGGAGCACTTCCATGGAAAATGTAGAAAACGTGGTAAACGAGCCTAGGACACCAACCACCAGCAATAGTCGATATTGCTCCGGTAGACTTTGAGCTTCGATAAGTACCAAGGCCCCGCCTATCAAACCGGATCCGACAGCGTTGACGAGCAGAGTCGAGGTTATCCAGCCGGCATCAGCGACACTCAGACCCAAGGCATAGCGTCCAAGCCCACCCACCATGGCCCCAATCGCCACAAAGACCCAATTCACCGGATTAGCTCTTCACCAATGAGGCCCCGGGAGCTGGTTTCATCATAGAGGTCGAAAGCAGGAGGCAGTTCAAAACTGAAATCACGAGGGCTTAGCGACTCCCGTGTGTCGATCGTTAAAGTCACCACCGTCCGCTGCCCGAGAGCATCCACCGAAGAGATAGCTAGAGTGTTTTGCCCTTTCCACTCGGCGATAACCCGCTGTAACGCTGTCCCGATCATCGCATCCACGCCTAGTGTCGTGTCAGTCATCTCAATCACTGTCACATCGCTGCCAGCAGCCATGTCGCCCCAGATGAACCTAAGCGGCGTATTTGCAGCGCTCAGCGTGTCTCGCTTGATGACGATGCCGAGCTCCTCGTCTTGCTGCCAAAATGCTTCGTCGTTGATCAAATAACGCTGCCGCTCGGGCCTGTCGGTTCGCCAATCAATATAACTCGGGCGCAAGGCGCGGAACTCGCCTGTCGTCTTTGAGAGAGGCGTACCATTCTCGTCAAAAATGACCTGAACGAAGCTGCCTTGAGCAGAACTATCATTCGCGAGTTCGCCCCACGGTGCCGCTAACGGCGCCACGCAGGCTACCAGAGCCAAACTGGTAACAACGAATTTCAGAATGGAGCAATGGAGTTTCACGACACTCTACTCGTCGCCTACTGGTGGGGGAGCTAGAACCTCACGTTGCCCGTTTGTACCCATGGCCGATACGACACCCGCCGCCTCCATGGTTTCGATGAGTCGCGCAGCTCGGTTGTATCCGATCCGAAGCTTACGCTGCACCGAAGAAATCGATGCACGGCGACTGCTACACACATAATGCACTGCCTCGTCGTAAAGCGCGTCGCTCTCCGGATCCTCATCACCCGAGCTCGCCGATTGGATTTCGGCCGCAGTCACCGGTGTCTGGCCACCCTCATCCAAGAGGCCCTCAATATAATCTGGCCTGCCTCGCTTGCACCAGTCCGCCACGACCCGGTGAACCTCATCATCGGAACAAAATGCACCATGAACACGCGTCGGCGTACTCGACCCCGACGGCAGGTACAGCATGTCGCCATAACCAAGCAGCTGTTCCGCTCCCCCCTGGTCGAGGATAGTGCGGGAATCAATCCTTGAAGACACCGAAAATGCCATCCGCGATGGGATATTTGCCTTGATCAAACCTGTAATGACATCCACAGATGGCCGCTGCGTAGCCAACACAAGGTGGATGCCCGCCGCCCTCGCTTTTTGTGCGATTCGCGCTATAAGTTCTTCAACCTTCTTGCCAACAATCATCATCATATCGGCGAATTCGTCGATAACCACAACGATGCTGGGCAGCTTTGCAAGATGCGGCGCGACCTGCTCTTCACCAGTCAGCTCGAGCACCGGATCGGGAATCCACAAAGGATCAACAAGGGGCGTCCCTGCTTTTTCGGCATCAGCCACCTTGCGGTTGTAGCCCGCGAGATTTCTGACACCGAGCAGTGACATAAGTTTATAACGACGCTCCATTTCTGCAACACACCATCGAAGCCCATTCGCCGCATCTTTCATATCCGTGATGACCGGCGTAAGAAGGTGCGGAATACCATCGTAGACCGAAAGCTCGAGCATTTTGGGGTCGACCAGAATCAATCGGAGATCGTCGGGCGTCGCTTTGTAGAGCAAGCTGACCAGCATGCAGTTCACACCAACCGACTTACCCGAGCCGGTTGTACCGGCCACCAATACATGCGGCATTTTGGCTAAGTCGGCCACAACGGGACTGCCCGCAATATCATGCCCGAGCGCTAAGGTAAGCGGAGATCGAGCCTCATCGAAGGCATTAGAGCTAAGCACTTCGCGAAAATTAACGGTTTGCCTGTCGGCATTAGGGATTTCGATACCTACAACGCTTTTGCCCTGAATGACCTCAACCACGCGCACAGAATTTACCGCCAACGAGCGCGCCAGATCTTTAGCCAAATTGGAGATACGACTCACTTTTACGCCGGCGGCGGGCTGGATCTCAAAACGAGTTACTACAGGACCTGGGTACACTGCCACGACTTCCGCAGTGATACCGAAATCAGCGAGTTTCAACTCTAGGAGTTTAGACAGCGACTCCAACTCAGATGCCGAGTAACCCTTAGGGCCGGTGATGACAGGGGCATCGAGCAACTCCAGCGGCGGCATAGGCAGTATCTCGGATGATTCAAACAGCGTTTGCTGCTTCTCTTTTTCGGCCTTGCTACTGAGCTCGCTCGAGGTTTTTGGCGGCTTGATCTTCAGGGGTGCGCGGGTTTTTTCCTTTTCAACATGTGCCGCAATTTTTTGGCTTCGCTCGGCACGATCGCGCTCAACCCTTCGCCTGTCTCTGCGGGCATCCAAGGCGAGCCGGGCTCGTTCCAGCGTACCGGCAACCCAGGCTCGCACTTGCCTTGCCAAAGCAAACCAGTCGATATCAAACGCGAGAGTGGCACCAAGAACGGTTAAAACCACAAGCAGGAGTCGAGCCCCAAGAATCGAGAAATAAGCTGTAAACCAGCCGCCTATAATGCCACCAAGAATGCCCCCACTTCCCTGTGGCAGAGATTCAACAGAAGGTAGTTCGATATGCAAAACGCCTGTAAATCCCGCAACGAAAGCAATGACTCCAAGGCTTACGACCGCCCTATCACTCGCCGATACTGAGGCGACGTTATCCGGCCGCAAACGCCGAAAACCCCAGAATAGAAGAGATAGCGGTAGCCAATAGGCTACATATCCAACCAATAAGAACAGCAAATCGGATAAGCGAGCGCCTACGATTCCACCTTGATTGGCAATGCCATCGCCCGACCCACTCGACGACCAACTGGGGTCGCTCATACTGTGCGTGAAAAAGCTGAGAAGTATGTACGCCGCCAAGCCGAGCGTAGCAATGAACACGACGCCTGCTAAGGCTGAACTGCTACCGGTCGACTCGGAGGGTTCATTGGTTTTTGCGAGAGCTTTTTTGCTGGGCAAAGCTTATTAACCTACGTCACGTTTTGAAAATAGTACCACACTGGTGGGACATTGAAATAATTTGATTTATCTAATTTTTTCAACATATTAAGCCCAATATATAATCTAGTTTCAACAATAGTATAGCTTGCTAAATAGAATGTTTGCGCTACCCTACCCGCCGTCTTATATATCACCATGGAAAATTTTCCCGATGAGTACATCACAGCACCACCGACTTATTATTCTTGGCTCTGGCCCTGCTGGCTATACCGCCGCTGTTTACGCTGCTAGGGCCAATTTAACACCCGTTGTAATCACTGGCATGCAACAAGGTGGGCAGCTCACAACCACAACCGAGGTTGAGAACTGGCCTGGCGGGCCCGAAGGTTTGCAAGGTCCAGATCTCATGGTGCAAATGCAACAACACGTCGAGCGATATGAAGCGAGCATCGTGTTTGATCACATAGAATCAGTTGATCTATCAACACGTCCCTTTCAGCTCACGGGGTCGCACTCGTACAGCTGTGACTCACTGATCATTGCGACCGGCGCCTCTGCGCAATATTTGGGGCTTGAAAGTGAAACAGCCTTTATGGGCAAAGGCGTGAGTGCCTGTGCAACCTGTGATGGTTTCTTCTATCGCAATAAAGAAGTAGCTGTCATCGGCGGTGGCAATACCGCGGTTGAAGAAGCACTTTATCTCAGCAACCTGTGTAGCAAAGTGCATCTTGTTCACCGTCGAGATCAGCTGCGTGCAGAAAAAGTATTGCAAGAGCGCCTGTTTGCCCGTGAACGCGAGGGTCGCATCTCGATCAACTGGAATCATCAGCTCGATGAAGTGCTCGGGGACGACATGGGAGTCACCGGCATGCGTATCAAATCGACAACCGATGGTGCACTGCGAGACATTGAACTCGCGGGTGTATTTATCGCAATCGGACACAAGCCCAATACTGATATGTTCGCGGGCCAACTCACCATGAACGACGGGTATATCAATATCGTCAGTGGAAGCGATGGCAATGCAACTCAGACTTCTATCGAAGGTGTTTTCGCAGCTGGTGACGTCGCTGACCATATCTACCGCCAAGCCATCACATCGGCAGGGTTTGGCTGCATGGCAGCACTTGACGCCGAAAAGTATTTAGACGCGCAAGAATAGACAACTGCTATCTCATGCTCGATGCCTTCCCCCCTACCGAGCATGCGCTTACTGATCCCAATGGACTGCTCGCGGTCGGAGGCGATTTAACGCCACAGCGTTTGCTCCATGCCTATTCTCGCGGGATATTTCCATGGTACGAGCCCGGAGAGCCCATACTGTGGTGGACTCCTAACCCTCGAGCGGTTTTGTTTCCTGAGTGCTTCCACCGATCACGCTCGTTGAAAAAGCTCATTCGAAGTGATACTTGGTCGGTGGCATTCGACCACGACTTTGAGGGAGTGATCGATGCCTGCGCGGAGCTAACTCCTGAGCGCCTTGAAACCTGGATCAGTGATGAAATGAAAGCAGCGTATCTGCAGCTCCATCAGCTAGGCTTCGCGCATTCCGTGGAAATTTACGTAGAAGGCGAATTGGCAGGCGGGCTCTATGGCGTATTTTTAGGTCGAGTATTCTTCGGGGAGTCAATGTTCAGCCGATGGTCTAACGCTTCAAAACTGGCGCTGCACACCCTATGCGAGATAGGCGCGTCAGGCGGGCTCGACATGATCGACTGCCAGCTACCAAATGATCATTTGAATTCATTAGGTATGCAGTTGATCCAACGAGCGGACTTTGAAAGTATTCTAAAGGAGAGTATCACTGTCGTCGATATAAACGACGACCAAGTGATACGCAGCGACGCGACTGCGTTATCTTCGCTTGACAAAAAATTGCTCGATACGAGCTTGGCACTGGGGAAATGATGTGACAGCCAACCTGAGAGAAATAAAGGTTTTCACGACCTTCCCGCACCGCTGTTCATACCTTGCTGAGCACGAAGCTACGACATTGTTTGTTGACCCCAGACAGCGCATTACATCAGATTTGTATACAGAACTCTCGGTGATGGGGTTCCGGCGGAGTGGCGACCATATCTACCGGCCACATTGCGCCAGCTGCAATGCCTGCACGGCGGCTCGAGTCGCAGCCGATGACTTCAGCCCATCGCGGAGCCAAAAACGTGTCATCAATAGCAATCGAGATCTACGTCTGGAAATCACCGACAATGTCATCGATGACGAGGCCTACGACCTCTATCAACGCTATATCTGCAAGAAACATGCAGAGGGTGACATGTACCCACCAGATCGTGAGCAGTACGAGTCGTTTTTGAATAACAGCTTGGGCTGTACACAGTATTTTCGTTTGTACGATGGCGATCGACTGGTCTGTGTTGCGGTTTCGGATCAGATGCTGGATGGCTTTGCAGCTATCTACACTTTTTATGACCCCGATCTTGAAAAGCGGAGCCTTGGTACCTTCGCCGTTCTGCTTCAGATTGAACACGCGCGACAAACGAATTTGCCGTATGTTTATCTGGGCTACTGGATAGAGGGTTGCCGAAAGATGGAATATAAGACGAGATTCCAACCTCTAGAGATGCTGCTGAATGGCCAATGGCGTCGCGGTGACGAGATCGTGAACGACGACTTACCTAGACGACCAGTGGTAAAACTTCCAGAAACGCCCTAGCGTTCTCGATAGGTAATACGCCCTTTAGTCAGATCGTACGGCGTTACTTCAACACGCACTTTGTCACCCGTCAAAATACGGATGTAATTCTTTCGCATCTTGCCTGAGATGTGCGCTGTAACGACGTGTCCATTTTCGAGCTTTACTCGAAACGTGGTGTTTGGAAGCGTATCAATGATTTCGCCTTCCATTTCGATCTGATCTTCTTTAGCCATTCAACCTACCAATTAACGGGAAACTGGCGCCGCACTCTATAGGAAACTGCAGTCAAGGAAAACCTGAAAATGAATATTCTTATCAGGCAGATACAGGCTCTTCGAGCTCTTGCGTGTCGGCAGACACCAACAAACCATCGCCGTCGGAGTCCACTGTTACGGCGGCCACGCCTCCCTTACTGAGTGCTCCGAATAACACCATGTCGGCCAATGGCTTTTTGATGTGTTCCTGAATAACCCGCTCCATGGGACGTGCACCCATTGTCTTATCATAGCCCTCTTCCACTAGCCACTCACGCGCGGCATCATCAACTTGCAGCTGCACTTGCTTTTCATCGAGCTGTGTTTGCAGCGCCGTTAGGAACTTATCAACAACTGTCAGGATCACCTCTCGATCCAAGGGTTCAAAGGGTACGATTGCGTCTAGTCGATTGCGGAACTCTGGCGTGAACATCTTGTTGATCGCTTCGAGCGCGTCGGTGCTGTTATCCTGCGTGGCAAACCCAATAGCACGCTTGGAAATATTTTCGGCGCCTGCGTTGGTGGTCATGACGAATATGACGTTTCGGAAATCGGCTTTTCTGCCATTGTTGTCGGTCAACGTGCCATGATCCATCACCTGAAGTAATAGGTTAAATACCTCGGGATGCGCTTTTTCAATTTCGTCTAGCAACACGACCGAGTGTGGATGCTTCGTCACCGCATCGGTTAACAGACCGCCCTGGTCATAGCCTACATAACCGGGAGGCGCACCGATCAAACGCGATACTGTGTGACGCTCCATGTACTCCGACATATCGAAGCGAAGTAACTCTAATCCCAGCTGCATCGCAAGCTGCTTTGTAACCTCGGTTTTGCCTACACCTGTAGGCCCCGCCAGCAAGAAACTACCAATCGGCTTATCGCCCGAGCGAAGACCCGCTCGAGCGAGCTTAATAGAACTAACTAACTGACTCACCGCCTTATTCTGACCAAAAACAACGAGGGACAGGTTACTCTCAAGCTTTTCAAGGAGTTCCTTATCGTCTCGATTGACGGTTTTTGGAGGAATTCTGGCGATCTTCGCGATGACCGCCTCAATATCGGTCGGACCGACCACTTTCTTACGCTTGCTGACGGGCTGGAGTTGCTGATAGGCACCTGCCTCATCGATGACGTCTATGGCCTTGTCGGGCAAGAACCGGTCAGTAATATAACGTGCGGCCATTTCAGTGGCAGTTCGCAATGCTTTGTCTGTGTAGCGGAGACCGTGATGCTCTTCAAACCGGGATTTCAGACCCTTTAGTATCTTATACGCATCATCGACGGACGGCTCCAAGACGTCGACCTTCTGGAATCGCCGGCTCAGGGCTTTATCTTTATCGAAAATGCCCCGGTATTCCGCGTACGTAGTCGATCCCACGCAGCGGAGCTTGCCTGAGCTCAACAGAGGCTTGAGCAAGTTACTGGCGTCCATGACACCACCAGAGGCAGCACCGGCGCCGATAATCGTATGAATCTCGTCAATGAATAGGATCGAGCCCTCTCTGCGCTTCAAATCGGCTAGCACGCCCTTAAACCGCTTCTCAAAGTCGCCCCGGTACTTGGTACCCGCCAGCAAAGCGCCCAAATCTAAGGAGAAGACCTCAGCAGACTTCAAAGTGTCTGGCACCTGTCCATCGACAATAAGCTTCGCTAGCCCCTCGGCAATCGCTGTTTTGCCCACGCCCGACTCACCGACTAATAGCGGATTGTTTTTCCGCCGTCGCGCCAGAATCTGAGCCACTCGCTCGACCTCGTCGAGCCGGCCGATCAGTGGGTCGATGTGGCCATTCGCTGCCTCTTCATTCAAGTTGGTCGCGAATTTAGTCAGTGGGCTTTCCGCCGCCTCATCGCCCTCTTCCAGCTCGCTTTCGGCTGAGGAAGGCGCGTCATCGGCGTCTGAATCCTCGCCAGATTTGCTGACGCCGTGAGTGATGTAATTCACGATATCGAGGCGAGAAATATCCTGCGTTTTCAGGAAATACACTGCTTGGCTTTCCTGCTCTGAAAAAATAGCCACAAGGACATTGGCGCCTGAGACCTCGGCTTTACCCGAGCTCTGTACATGAAACACTGCACGTTGCAGCACCCGCTGAAATCCAAGCGTCGGCTGTGTGTCTACTTCGTCATCTCCCGACACCATGGGCGTTGTCGCGTCAATGAATTCGTTTAAATCGCCTCGCAGAGCTTCGATATCCGCTTGGCAGGCATTGAGTACCCGTAAAGCCGCCGAGTCTTCCAGCAAGGCCAGCAACAAGTGCTCTACCGTGATGTATTCGTGGCGTTGGCTGCGCGCCTGCTTGAATGATTCATTAAGTGCTTTCTCAAGCTCTTTACTGAGCACAACTAATCTCCCTCTGACTCGTCTTGGGATGGTTCAACCTCACACAACAAAGGATGACCATTGTCGCGGGCTGCTTGATTGACCTGCTCGGCCTTCGTCTCTGCGATATCACGCGGGTATATGCCGCAGACACCTTTGCCTTGGGTGTGCACCGCGAGCATGACCTGAGTCGCTTTTTCGCGGTTCATTGAGAAAAAGTGTTCCAACACCTCAACGACAAATTCCATAGGAGTGTAATCGTCGTTAAGTAATACCACCCTATATAACGGTGGCCGCTTCAACTTTGGCTTAGCGGGCGCAACGGCCAAGCCGCCTTCATCCCCCTGTCGATCGGAGTCTGACGCCACCATTCGCACTGAGTTTTCGAACCGCATTTCCATACCTATTGTTTACCAGTGAACGCCGGTCAGAGTCTAGTGTCGATAGCACTGAATTGGATTGATTAGCGACAGGACATCAACAACCCTCAAACCACGGGCAAAAAAAAGCCCGCTCGCGCGGGCTTTCTACTTAAGCAGCCTCACATATGACTGACAACCGCTGCGCCAAAGGCTGAGCAAGACACCTCATCGGCATCCTCAGTCAGACGAGCAAAGTCGTAGGTCACGGTCTTGGCTTGGATCGCTCCATTCATGCCTTTGATGATGAGGTCAGCCGCCTCATTCCAACCCAAATGACGCAACATCATCTCGGCTGACAAAATCAGTGAGCCCGGGTTGACCTTATCTTGACCTGCGTATTTGGGCGCCGTCCCGTGAGTAGCTTCGAACAAAGCAATATCGTCAGAGAGGTTCGCACCTGGAGCGATACCTATACCCCCTACTTGGGCGGCCAGGGCATCAGAGATGTAGTCGCCGTTTAGATTCAGCGTAGCAATGACACTGTACTCGCGAGGGCGCAGGAGAATCTGCTGCAGCATCGCATCAGCGATTACGTCTTTGATTATGATGTCATCGCCCGTATTAGGATTCTTGATGCTGACCCACGGACCGCCATCTAGCAATTCACCACCGAACTCTTCCATGGCCAACTCATAACCCCAGTCACGGAAGGAGCCCTCGGTAAACTTCATGATGTTCCCTTTGTGCACCAGAGTCACCGATGGAAGATTTTGATCGATTGCGTATTGAATCGACTTACGTACCAGGCGCTTCGTACCCTCAGAGGATACTGGCTTAACACCAATACCAACGTTTTCGGGAAAACGAATTTTAGTCGCACCCATCTCGCTGATCAGAAAGTCGACGACTTTTTTGGCTTCGTCGCTGTCAGCTTGGAACTCAATACCAGCGTAGATGTCTTCGGAGTTCTCTCTGAAGATGACCATATCGGTGTCACCGGGGCTTTTAAGTGGTGAAGGTACACCTTCAAACCATCGAACGGGTCGCAGGCAGGTGTACAGGTCGAGCTCTTGACGCAATGCCACATTGAGCGATCGGAAGCCGCCTCCAACAGGTGTTGTCAGTGGCCCTTTGATTGCCACCAAATAGTTTTTAATCGCATCTAGAGTTTCTTCGGGAAACCAGTCTCCCTCGTACAACTCAGCCGCCTTCTCCCCCGTGTAGATCTCCATCCACGAAATCTTCTTTTGGCCACCGTAGGCTTTTTCGACGGCCGCATCGACCACATCAATCATGACGGGGCTGATATCGATGCCAATGCCATCGCCTTCGATGTACGGAATGATCGGCGCGTCAGGGACGTTTAAACTGTGATCTGCATTTGCAGTGATGGGTGTACCGTCTGTTGGTACCTTGATGTGCTGATAAGCCATAGTCGTCTGATCCTTTTTCTTTTGACCGGACAGCACTGAAAATTAGTCTGTCCCCCAGTGTCATCGCTTGCGCGATTTCGTATTGTGGCGGGTCTTGGCCCGACACTTATTATCTAAGCGATCTTCGTCGCTTCAGTTAACAATGGTAGCTTACCACTATTCACAGACGACAGGCTTATGACCGCACTCATACTTTTCAATAAGCCTTTTCAGGTGCTCAGTCAGTTCTCCGATCGAGAACGAGCCGAAAACCCTCGAAAAACACTGGCTGACTATTTATCCGCACCCAACTACAAAGTGGCGGGCAGATTGGATTATGACTCAGAGGGCCTACTAATCCTCACGGATAACGGGCAGCTGCAGCACGAGATTGCACACCCTCTGCATCGACAGTGGAAAACCTACAAGGTACAGGTCGAAGGCAAGATCGATACTGCCACCTGCGATAAGCTCGCCGCAGGCGTCGGTTTGAAAGATGGCGATACACTGCCGGCCAAGTGCCGAATGATTGAGCCTCCCGATATTTGGCCCAGACTCCCCCCTATTCGCTATCGAGCGTCGGCACCTGATAGTTGGATTGAACTCTTGATCAGCGAAGGGCGAAATCGGCAAGTAAGACGAATGACGGCGGCCGTTGGATTCCCTACACTCCGCCTGGTCAGGACCGCGGTTGGCCCCTGGAGCCTGGACTCGCTCTTGCCAGGGGAACATTGCGCAGTACATATGACGCGCAAACCGAAGCCGAGCCAACCAAGTAAAAAAAGCAAATAAGTTGCGAAACGAAGATGACAGCTCGATACAAACCTAACGTTACCGTCGCTACGGTGATTCAAAGCGACGACCGTTTCCTAATGGTCGAAGAACTGCGATCCAGCGATGCTGTGCGCGTCATCAACCAGCCAGCCGGTCACCTTGAGGCAGGTGAATCGCTACTCGAGGCGGCACTCAGAGAAGTTGCGGAAGAAACCTGTTGGCGAGCAGCACTCACCGCTTATCTTGGTCCAACGCTGCTAACCGGCGATACTGGAGTCGATTATCTGCGTCACAGCTTCCTCGCGAGACCGATCGGGCTCGACGACTCCTTGCAGCGTGACGATAGTATTCTTGATGTGCACTGGCTAACACGTGGAGAGATTATGTCTGGCGACTGGATACTGCGACATCCTGTGGTTGGTGATCTCATCGATCAGGACCTTTTAGATGCAGCCGTGCCACTGACTATTGTTCGTCAATCATGAGTTTTAATCATTCGACTAAAGTGATCGTGGGTATGTCAGGTGGTGTCGACTCGTCGGTCTCGGCACTCCTGCTACGGGATCAAGGCTACTCGGTCGAAGGCCTCTTCATGAAAAACTGGGAAGAGGATGATGGAACCGAGTACTGTACTGCCAAGGAGGATCTGGCGGATGCCCAAGCAGTTGCAGATAAAATCGGCATCAAGCTCCACGCTGCAAACTTTGCGGCCGAATATTGGGATGGGGTGTTCGAGCACTTTCTGAGTGAATATAACGCGGGCAGAACACCGAACCCCGACATTCTCTGCAATCGAGAGATCAAGTTTAGAGCCTTTCTGGACTACGCACAGCAATTAGGTGCCGACCGAATAGCGACAGGTCACTATGTCCAAGCCGGAGCAAGCGAAGGCACCACCACGCTAGAAAAAGGCCTAGATCAATCCAAAGACCAAAGCTACTTTCTGCACCAGGTATCGAGCGATGCCCTGTCGCTCACCCACTTTCCTGTCGGCGGTCTAGAAAAAGCCGAAGTGCGACGTCTCGCGAACCAGTACGAGTTAAAAACCGCAGAAAAAAAGGACAGCACAGGCATTTGCTTCATTGGAGAACGACGATTTGCGGATTTCCTATCGCGCTATTTGGAGAAAAAGCCCGGACCTGTGGTGGATCTGCAGGGCACGCACGTTGGTGAGCATCAAGGCTTGATGTATCACACTATCGGACAGCGGCAAGGACTCGGGATTGGGGGCCTCAAGGATGCTGAGGAGGCCCCGTGGTACGTGGCTGAAAAACACACTGACAGCAACACGTTGGTGGTCTGTCAGGGTAACGACAACCCGGCATTGTTTGCCACTTCCCTAGTCACGCGCGATATCTTTTGGATCAAAGGCAGCAGCCCTACGCTACCACTGGAGTGCAAAGCGAAAGTCCGCTATCGACAGCCGGATCAAGGCTGCATTCTGGTAGCGAACAGTCAAGGGTTCACAGTGACATTTGAGCAACCGCAACGAGCAATAACACCGGGTCAATCAGTGGTATTTTATGACGGTGCAACCTGTCTTGGTGGTGGCGTTATCGAGGGAGTAAAATGACTGAACGGAGCGTCATCGAAGAACAAGTGATTGCACTTGCGGGTATTGCCCAGACGGCTCGACTCGTCGATCAAATTGCCCGAACAGGATCTTTTCCTCAGGCATTCTTCGAGGCCTCCCTGCGCTCGTTATTCAGCTTTGATGCCCCAGACGTAGAGTCTGTCTATGGGAATATTCAGGGGGTAAAACTTGGGCTCCAAAATATCATGGATATCACTTCTAAGGCGCAAGACGAGGTCAGTCTCGCCACTGCCGGCTACGTCAGGGGCATTTTAAAACTAGAAAAACTATTTAGATCGCGCGATGACCTGCAGCAAGTGATTCACTCGCGGCTTGGTCACGTTAATTATAAAGCGACACATTTTACCGATAACGTCACGGAGATCAGCGCGAGCGTAGGCAGCATCTACCAAGACACGCTGAGCCAACTGCCCTATCGAATTAAAGTCAAAGGCAATGCGCAACATCTTCAATCTATATCCAACGCCGACCTCGTTAGAACTCTTCTTCTCGCGGGTGTCAGAGCAGCGCATCTCTGGCATCAAGTTGGGGGTCGACCACGACATTTTATTTTAAAAAATGGACAGATCAGAAACGCGGCGGCCAAACTCTCTCGCGAGCTCTCGCCAGTCGACACATTGCACTGAATTATCTGCCGTGCATGGTAAACTCACGGGCTTCGCCAGGAGCACGCCATGACACTAACCCCCGCCACTGCTTTATCACCCCTCGACGGTCGTTACGCCAGCAAATTGGTGCCTCTGCGCGAGGTTTTCAGTGAGTACGGACTGATTAAGCGGCGTCTGGAAGTGGAACTTCGATGGCTTGATAATTTATCGAGTGAGGCGTCGATCACTGAAGTTCCGCAATTCAGTGAGTCTGCTCAATCGTACCTGATGGGGATTTTAGAGCGCTTCGATGAATCGCAAGCCGAGGCGGTAAAAGCCATCGAGCGCACGACTAATCACGACGTAAAGGCAATTGAATACTTTATTAAAGAAGCTCTTGCACCCAATGAAGAGCTCGCAGCAGCGTCAGAATTCGTTCATTTCGCGTGCACCAGTGAGGACATCAACAACCTATCTCATGCCCTGATGCTCCGAGATGGGCTACCTGTAGTACTTGCTGAAATCAACCATATTATTGATGCGATTGGCGCCTTGGCGTCCAACTATGCCGATCTGCCGATGCTGAGCAGAACTCATGGTCAGACCGCGAGCCCGACAACTCTAGGCAAGGAAATGGCAAACGTAGTGGCGCGCTTGAGCCGACAGCGCGGGAACCTCGGGTCCATCAAGCCTCTTGGTAAATTCAATGGTGCTGTTGGTAACTTCAATGCTCACACCAGTGCCTATCCGGAAACCGACTGGCCAAGTATTTCAAGAAATTTCGTAGAGTCGATGAGCCTCGAGTGGAACCCTCTCACCACCCAGATTGAACCCCATGACTACATGGCTGAGATGTTTCAAGCGATCAGTCGCATTAACACCATTCTGATCGATTTCGATCGAGATATTTGGGCCTATATCTCGCTGGGATATTTCAAGCAAAAAACAGTGGCAGGAGAAATTGGCTCATCGACAATGCCCCACAAAGTAAACCCGATTGATTTTGAGAACTCGGAAGGGAACCTCGGTCTTGCCAACGCCGTATTGGCACACCTCAGCGAAAAATTACCCGTCAGTCGGTGGCAACGTGACCTTACTGATAGCACAGTGCTAAGAAATATGGGGGTCGGCTTCGGCTATTCCCTACTCGCCTACCAAGCCACGCTGAAGGGAATTAGCAAGCTAGAAGTCAATGAGGCACGTCTGCTAGAAGATTTGGATAACAGCTGGGAAGTTTTGGCCGAGCCTATTCAGACCGTGATGCGGCGCTACGGTATCCCAGAGCCTTATGAAAAGCTCAAAGCCTTGACCCGAGGACAAGCCATCACCCGGGAAACACTGCGCGAATTCGTTACTCAGCTGGAGCTTCCGGATGAGGCCAAAACCCGGTTGCTCGAGATGACGCCCGCAGACTATGTCGGCCTGGCTGAACAACTGACAGAAACAGTTTTCGATTAAACAATGACGCACATGAAGTTTCCGATCAGTACGAGCGCTTTCTTACGCGACTATTGGCAGCAAAAGCCGTTACTAATTCGAAACGCAGTTCCTAACTTTCTTAACCCGCTCTCCCCTCAAGAGCTCGCTGGCTTGGCCATGGAAGCCGATGTAGAGAGCCGCATCATCAGCAACAACAGCGGGCAATGGAGTCTAAAATCGGGGCCTTTTCATGCACGCGATTACGATAGCGAGGGTCTTTGGACCCTGCTGGTGCAACGGGTAGATGAGCTCATCCCTGAGGTTCGAGACCTAAGGCAGCTTGCTGGCTTTCTTCCAAGCTGGCGGTTGGACGATGTTATGGTGAGTTATGCAGTAGACGGTGCCGGCGTCGGGCCGCACTTCGACCGCTATGATGTTTTTCTTCTACAAGGTCTAGGGCAACGCCGCTGGACGCTGGGACCACTATGCGATGACGATACACCCACTATTGAAAGCGATGGATTAAGCCTGCTGCATGACTTTGACAGCGAGGAGGAGTTCATCCTCAACCCTGGAGATGCCTTGTACGTACCACCTGGATTGGCTCACTGGGGAACCGCGATCGGTGAGTGCATGACTTATTCGATTGGGTTTCGGGCACCACCAATTAGCACTCTGGCGGCTCGACTCACTGATCACGTGCTCGAACGCATATCTGACACGCTGTTATTAGCGGATCAATCCAGTATCGACGACCCCGGTCGCGCGGGGGAAGTCACCGCGGCTCAACTCGAAAACGCCCGCCACGCAGTCATAAACGCTATCAACGCACTCGATACGGGTGAATGGCTACTAGAGTTATTGAGTGAATCCGGTGAGGATCCGATCACTGCATCTGAACCAGTGTCATCACTGATGGCGCTTCGATCCGATGTCCGCTTGGTTTGGCATCGACCTGAGAACACACCCCCACTGATCTTTGCTGATGGGGAACAAGTTGTGAGCGATGTCACCGATCTCGACTTGTTGAGTGCTATTGCTGAGGGCCGGGTGATTGATGTTGAACGTCTTGATTCTAAGGGTCAGGACTTACTTGAAGCCTTAGCGGATTTAGGAGTCATCGAGGCTGTCAGCCAAACCACAACGCACTAGTGCTCGAGTAGGATGCCTACTGCATTACCTTCGTAATGAATCCGGTATATTGAAATGGCATCGCAAAAGCCATCGGCATGCAGTCCGGTATCTAGCGAAAATGCGAAATTGTGGCGAGGGCAAAACACAGTGCCCTCCTCGATATCGGCATCCACGAGCGACTGGTATTGGTGCGGGCATCGTGACGAAAATGCGTAAAGCGTGCCGTACTCTTGCGCCAATACTAAGTCAAGTGCATCGACTTTAAAGCGGCGTCGGTATCCGTCACGGAGGTTAATTAGACGATCGAGCGGCATAAAGCGCATGATCAGTCTTCACTTCCTGTTTGCAAGTGATCGATGATGCTCTGTGCGGCAGACAGGGGCGTAAGTGTTGACGCACCCACTTGCGCCTCAATGGCTGGTAGGCGGGTCGCTAACGTTGGGTGCTCCGTGATTTGCTGACGCAAGAGCTGATCGGTCAACTGCCACATCCATTGTAGATTTTGCTCTGACCGAAGCGTAGCCAAATGACCCGCTGATACCGCTTCGTCATGGAATCGCGTGATCATGTCCCAAGCCTCGCTAATCCCCGAACGCTCAAGCGCAGAACAGGTTCGCACCTCTGGCGACCAGAACCCATTCTGCGTGAGCAACGATAAGGCACTCTGGTAGTGAAGCCGTGTTTTGTTGGCTAAATTCGCGCTCTCACCATCGGCTTTATTGATGAGAATCGCATCCGCTAATTCGAGAATGCCCTTCTTGATGCCCTGAAGCTCATCACCGCCGCCTGGTAATAAAAGAATCAGGAAGAAATCGACCATGCTACCGACTTGATGCTCGGATTGACCGACGCCGACGGTCTCGACCACTACGACGTCAAACCCTGCTGCTTCACACAACAGCATCGATTCACGGGTTTTGAGCGCGACACCCCCTAGAGCCTTGCCTGCTGGGGACGGCCTGATAAAGGCGTGAGTCTCCCGCGACAGCTGCTCCATTCTGGTTTTATCGCCGAGAATCGACCCGCCGGCAACCGGTGAGCTAGGATCAACTGCCAAAACGGCCACCTTTTTACCCTGGGCTAGCACTGTTTGGCCAAAGGATTCGATGAAGGTCGATTTTCCGACCCCCGGAACACCCGTGATGCCAAGTCTTATACTGTTGCCAGTGTGCGGTAATAACTCGTTCAGTAATTCCTGGCTGGCTTTTCTGTCTTGCGGACGGATACTTTCAACCAGCGTGATCGCCTTGGCCAAGGCTCTACGATCGCCCGCAAGAATAGCCTCAGCTGACGGCGTTGACCGCATCTAGCACACGCCTCGCAGCATCGGGAATCGGGGTGCCGGGGCCAAAAATCAACTCCACACCGGCTTCGTACAGATAATCGTAGTCCTGCTGCGGAATGACGCCACCGGCAATGACAATAATATCGTCGGCACCTTCGGCTTTCAGCGCTTCGATTAATTGAGGCACCAAAGTTTTGTGACCCGCCGCGAGGCTAGAGGCGCCCACAATATGCACATCATTCTCCACCGCCTGTCTTGCCACTTCCTCGGGTGTGGCAAACATCGGTGATAGGTCGACGTCAAAGCCTACGTCTGCAAAGGCGGTAGCTACCACCTTTGCACCACGATCATGTCCGTCCTGACCCATCTTTGCGACCAATAGACGCGGCCTGCGACCGTGTGTCTCAACAAAGCTGTCTATATCCATGGCGATCTGTTTCCAGCTTTCGTCTAGCTCGTAAGCCGCACCATATACTCCTGAGACCGTTTGTGCACTCGCGACGAAACGACCAAAGCACTTCTCAAGCGCATCCGAAATCTCGCCTACCGTCGCTCGATGCCGGGTAGCATCGACCGCCAATGCGAGTAAGTTCCCCTCCTCGCTTTCCGCAGCATGTGCCAACGCGGCCAAACACGCCTGCACCTTATCCTCATCGCGGGATTCACGAATCGATTTCAGTCTCGCAATCTGTGACTCGCGCACGGCATCGTTATCGACCTCAAGGATATCGACTTCATCCTGCTCTTCGATACGGTATTTGTTAACACCAACAATGACATCTTCACCACGATCGATGCGGGCCTGCTTCTTCGCTGCAGCCTCTTCGATCCGAAGTTTGGGCAGGCCGGTTTCAATCGCTTGCGCCATACCACCTGCGGCTTCTACCTCAGCGATTAATTCGCGAGCTTTTTCCGCAATATCGTTGGTCAGTGACTCCATCATGTAGGAACCGCCCCACGGATCAACGACTTGGCCAATTCCCGTCTCTTCCTGAAGTACCAACTGCGTGTTCCTTGCGATCCTTGCCGCAAAGTCCGATGGCAATGCGATCGCTTCATCCAATGCATTGGTATGGAGCGACTGTGTTCCGCCAAAAACGGCCGCCATCGCCTCTATAGTGGTTCGCACGATGTTGTTGTAAGGATCCTGCTCAGTCAGCGACCAGCCACTGGTCTGACAATGCGTCCGTAACATGCTGCTTTTTAGATTCGTAGGCTCAAACTCTCCTACTATTTCTGCCCAGAGCAAACGGGCCGCACGCATCTTGGCAATCTCCATGTAGAAGTTCATGCCAATACCCCAGAAAAACGATAACCGTGGGGCAAAATCATCGATTCCAAGACCCGCTTTGATCGCGGTCCGGATGTATTCCTTGCCATCAGCAAGGGTGTAAGCGAGTTCCAGCGCCGCATTGGCACCCGCTTCTTGCATGTGATAACCAGAAATAGAAATCGTATTAAAACGCGGCATATTGCTTGAGCAGAACGCAATAATGTCGCCAATGACTCGCATACTCTGGGTCGGAGGATAGATATAGGTGTTTCGCACCATGAACTCTTTCAAAATATCGTTCTGAATGGTGCCCGCAAGCGCATCAGTCGACACCCCTTGTTCTTCAGCAGCGACAATGTAGCCGGCAAGCACCGGCAAAACAGCGCCATTCATGGTCATCGATACCGAAACCTTGTCCAGAGGAATGCCATCGAAAAGGATTTTCATATCCTCGACCGAGTCGATAGCAACTCCCGCCTTGCCTACATCGCCCGCAACTCGCGGATGATCTGAGTCATAGCCACGGTGGGTAGCGAGGTCAAATGCTACCGATACCCCTTGTCCGCCCGCCGCCAGTGCCTTGCGGTAGAACGCGTTTGATTCCTCGGCCGTGGAGAAGCCCGCGTATTGGCGAATTGTCCAGCGCCGACCCGCGTACATCGTCGCTTGAGGCCCTCGAATGTATGGACTCATTCCCGGCATAGTATTGGTATAGGGCAAGGCCTCAGTATCCTCAGCCGTGTACAACACCTTTAGCGGAATATCCTCGGGAGTCAGCCAGGTGAACTCATCGGGAGTGAGTCCTTTACTTTGTTTTTCTACAAGGCTCGCCC
Organism: Halieaceae bacterium MED-G27; assembly: GCA_002456975.1. Classification (GTDB taxonomy): domain Bacteria; phylum Pseudomonadota; class Gammaproteobacteria; order Pseudomonadales; family Halieaceae; genus Luminiphilus. The sequence continues at coordinate 7,917 of NTKA01000015.1, read as the reverse complement.
ACGCTTCAGGGGTCGCATCATTTGGGTCGTAAACGCTCACGCAATTAGGCCTCAGCAGGCTGAGACAGTTCGATTAGAACCCCGTCGCAGCATTTTGGATGGATAAAAATAACAGTAGCACCGTGCGCACCCGGTGTCGGCGCATCGCTGGTAAAGATGTAGCCCTTGTCCTTAAGTCGAGCCACGTCTGCTTCGATATCGTCAGTCCGGAAGCACAGGTGATGGATACCACCGCCTCGCTTCTCTAAATACTTAGCGATTGCACCCTCACCACGTAGTGGGTGAACGAGCTCAATGCTGGTAGGTGGTAAGGGGAAGAACGCAGTCGACGTTTTTGCCGCTTCTACCTCTTCAGTCCCTTCGTAGTCGAGACCAAAATCGGTCATGAAACGCTGTATTGCAGCGTCTAAATCAGGTACTGCAATAGCGATATGATCTAGTCCGGTAATCATGTTGCTTCCTCAATCAATAGCTGCGAGCAAGGCATCCGTGGCTTTAGCACGACGCTGAGCTACCTCTTCTGGGCTGATATCCTCAGGCTTGTCATCGGGGGTCACCTTAAAAATTGCTTGGCCCTTTTTGATAATGACTCCGTCACCCTCTACCAAGACCTCGTCAATCCGACCGGCAAAGGGCGCATTGACTTTATTGAACATTTTCATGACCTCAACGATGAATAACGGATCGCCTACGGCGAAAGTCGAGCCCGCCTCGACATAGAGTGGCGACTCCGGCGCCTCCCTGCCGTAAAACATTCCTCCGCTTGTCGCGACAATCTCATCCGATTTGGCTACTGGTGGAGGCGCTAGTGCTTTCGCCATGGCATCTTGGTGCGACTCATCTAGAAGGCGCTCAGGTATGTGGATACTCAGATCATCATTGACTGCTAAGTCATAAAAACCCGTCGACTTCGCCATAGCGGCCAACAAAAAGAGTAGTTCCAGGCCAAGCTGATGTCCGGCATGAGCGGCTCGGATCGCAGGCCACTGCTCCTCCGCAATGCAATTAGGCACCTCATCGCTGGCCAGCAACTGCTCGAGAGCACTCCAATCATCGAGATTACTGGCCTTGCTTAAGTCGCTGTAAAAACCTTCCGCCTGCTCGAGAGTCTTTGCATCCAACGACCAAATCCTCTCTGCCGCAGCACCCTGTCTGTCGGCCGAAAGATTCAAGTAATGGTAGGTGTCTGCCAGCAAGCCTATCGGATTTTCCGCAAAACGAATGCCAGAGCCATCAAAGGAAAAAGCGGATTGATTCGCGCTTAACCAACCCGATAATTGATGCGGACACTCAAGCAGAGCGCTGATTGGTCTTGTGAGCAGTGTTCGCTTTGCCTCGAGGACCTGTGCGGCAATACCACTGTGGCGTGCTGCTAGTCGATGCCAGGCCACATCCAGATCAACTGTATTGGACAACTGAGCTAACTCACCGACCGCCGTGAGGTAAGGCACGATGAATTTGGTCGTAGGGCGCGCGTCAACTGTACGCCCCAAAAACCAATGCACGAGCCCGTAGTGAAAGTTGAGGTTTGTACTCAAATCCCGGCCCCGAAGCGTCGTCACGCGCAACAGCTCTGCCATCCGCTCATAGGTGGTGTGACGACTCTCCCCCACGGTTAGCAGCAGTGCGATATTGGAGTCGTAGGCGCCGGCCAAGGTGTACTTCATGAATACATCGGTATCTGGATTATGGACGCAGATACCCTGATCATCCCGTATCTCGCCCTCTACAGCGTCGGACCAATACTCAATCTGGCCACCGGCATGGGGTTGTAGCGCATCGTTTGTGGCGTTAAGCCGCGCCTCGAGACTATCGTTAAAGCGTGCACGCCGTTGAGGCTTTGGTAGTTTTGATCTGTGGGCAGCCAGTAAAACCATGGCCTCCACTAAGGAATTAACTACAAAAGATTCGGCGGAATTGTCGGGATTACTGAACTCTAAGGCGTAGCAAAGTTCCGACACGCGATGCTCAACCTGTATTCGGGTGTTCATCTCCATAAAGAAATGACTGTCGGTATCAACAATGCATTCAAAAGTCGATACCGAATCGAGCCCCACTGCTTCACCAAATCGGGCTGCTTCATCCTCCATGGCATCTAGAGTCGCCACATCGCGATCTAGGGCATCAGCGGTGATATCAGCACCCATTGTCCTTGCTTGGGTTGCTGAGTCGATCAGCGATTCTCGGGTAACAGACACCTCTAACAGCTTCTGCTCGTGCATTTGCAACGAGCAATCTCGGCCGCCCAGTGTCATACACCACTCGCCATTACCGATGACTTGGATTTCTTGGTGGCGCGTCGACTCAATATTGAGTTCTACGAGTACATTCTTGTTATCACCAACTCCGGACGCTTTGACCTCCTGAAGAATCTCTTTAACTAGCTCTCCAGTCCGTGCGGCCCCACCGCGCTCGACAATGCGTTGCCCCTTACCACCGCCACCGCCAATTGCCTTCAATCGGACGCGGTTATTAGGATATTTTTCATTCATCCCCTCAACCGCTTCTTGCAACGTATCGATCAGCTCGTCAACGGTATAAAGATCAATACCGGCACGATAAGACGCCGCCAAGACACGATCAGCGAGCGCTTCAAGGTGATCATCAGCCTCTTCCAGCGACAGGTTATTCGCCTCAGCCACTGCTAGGAGCGCCTCAACGGTGGAATGTTTTTTAATTAAAGTCAGTGCGGTCGCATTGTCGACACCAGGGGTTACCGAAACGCCCGCTTTCAAGGCCGTGCGCTTCGCCTCGTCTTTTAGGCCTGCCTGGCGGACTGTACGCGAGCAGGGACCGATAAAATTCAAGCCCGCTTGCTCCATCGCAGCCACCATGACTTCGTCTTCCGCCATGAAGCCATAGCCTGCGAAGATAGCGTTGTATCCGTGAGTCTTGGCGATCGAGATTATTTCGTTGATACGCGCCTCTCGGTCTGCCTTATCAACCCCTGAATAGTCAGTCACTCGGTGCACCCGATCAGGCTCAGCAATCAACCGAAGCTCGGGCGCCAGTGCCCTTGGATACGTAATCGAATCCTTTTCTGACAGCAAGATGCCGTAATGTGCAATCCCCATTTCATCAAAAACGTCCATCGCCTCTTTGCGGATAGGCCCTCTGCAGATAATCAGAGGTTTGATGTGAGAACAGTCGAATTGGCTAACCCATGGTTCAGATCGGTCGCCCAAGCGTCGATCTTGATGGACGAGAGCATTGTTCAAATAGTGTTCGTTTGACACGTTATAACTCCAAGCTAACCCACTGTATTTAGTGGAATTCTCGCTGAATACCAGACAGTGGTTCCGGGGTGTAATGTCGAAGACAGAACATCAGATGCTCCCCAATGACGTGACGCAATTCAGAAGGCATCACAATCTGCGATACTGATCCCAAGCTGAGTGCTTCTTCAGGATTCATTATTTCGCGCTCGTAGCGAGCTGCCAGGTCGGCTTCTTGCGCTTTCATCCACTCAGAGACCTGAGCCTCGGCGTCCGTCAGCGCTACCTCTGGGCCCACACCGTTCGCTTCCGCCTCCGATACAAGGGCTTGGACGCGCCCCGAGCGGGCATTGCGGATAGCTTTCAACTCGTCCTTGTAAACGTACTCGACGCCTGCAGGGCCCATCACGGCGACACGCGTGGTCGGCAAGGCAACGACGAAGTCGGCGCCCGTTGGGTAGTTGTTATACGACGCATAAGCACCGCCGAACGCATTTCGAATCAAGATCAGGAATCTCGGAGTTCTGAGATCAACAATAGCGTCCAGCATCGCGCGCCCGGCTTGCACAATACCCCGGTGTTCCTGCTCGCGACCCGGTAAAAACCCGGTGGTATCCTCAAGAAACATCACCGGGATGTTGTAGAGATTACAAAACCGGATAAATCGGGCATTTTTGTATGCTGCATCAATATCGATCTGTCCCGAGGCGACAGCGGAGTTGTTCGCGACGAAACCAACCACATGCCCACCAATTCTTCCGAGACAGGTCACTGTGTTTTTGGCTCGTTCTTCTTGAATCTCTAAAAAGTCGCCGTGGTCGCAGAGCTGCTGAATGATAATCGTAATATCAACCGGCGTATTGAAGCCTGTTGCTGACTCAAAAGCCGTTTTGAGCAGAGTGTCGATATCGCCTGTGCTACGGCTTATTGGATCAGAGCAATTTTGTACTGGAGCGCTCGCTCCATTGTTGTCGGGGAGATATCGGAGGATCTCTCGCACCTTATGAAGCGCCGCCACCTCATCTTCAACCACGAAGTCGGTCACGCCGGTTTGGCTGTGCACCCCCGGCCCTCCTAGCTCATCGGGCGTTATGTCCTCTCCCAAAACTGATTTGACGACGCCCGGACCTGTCAGACCAAAAAAGGTATTCTTCGGTTGGATCAGAAAACTGCCCTGCCGGGGCAAGTAACTGCCACCGCCTGCGTTAAAACCGAACATGCACATAATGCTCGGAACCACACCACTGATTTTTCTGAGCCCCGTAAATGCCTCTGCGTAGCCATCGAGTCCGCCGACGCCTGCGGGTATATAGGCGCCCGCAGAATCATTCAGGCCCACCAGTGGGATCTTACGCTCACCGGCTAACTCAAATAAGCGCGCGAGCTTCTCGCCATTAGTCGCATCCATAGAGCCCGCGCGGACCGTGAAATCATGACCGTAGATGGCAACATCTCTACCATCGATCTGCCCGATCGCGGTTACCAGTGAGGCACCATCCAAATTAGGTCCCCAGTTTTGGTACAAAACAGTAGGAGCGCTATCGACCAAGAATTCGATACGCTCCCAAACGGTCATTCGATCCTTGCTGTGCTGACGCTGAATATTCCTGTCGCATGCTGCGGCCCTCGGCATCTTCTGCAGGGCTGCGCCACGCGCTATCGCTGACTCGTATTGCGATGAGGGCTCCGTTTTATTGCCGCTGCTGACAAACGGATTATCGAGTCGCAACTCAGGGGCTGCGTTGGCTTTAGAATTCATTGTCTGTCCTACTTGTGAGCGAGATTTAGACTTTATTTAGTGCCGCGTGCTTTGCTGTTTAGTAATACGCACGAGCGCGCAAGTCGATGACCTAAAACCGCAGTTTCTCACACCCGTAATCACCGAAGAAATACATCGAATTATTGGTTTTATCGTTCAAATGCGCGGAACATCGAGACGCTCGCACAATTGACTTCGCTCCTCTTGACTAGCAATCGACATAACATCCCTCACAAAGTCAGGGGACAGGTGTGGTGCAAGCTGTTCAATAAACTCGAACATAAAACCACGAAGGTAGCTACCACGCCGAAACGCGATGCAAGAAAGCATTGGAGAAAAATAGCTGCCCTCTCCAATTTTTACGAGGTCCGAGTCATCGGCTACGTCATAGGCCATACTCGATATGACCCCGACGCCGAGGCCCAAGCGCACATAACGTTTTATGACATCAGCATCAGCTGCCGTCACCGTGTATTGCGGGGTCAGCCCCCTCGCTGCGAAGCCTTCGTCGATACGGTAGCGACCGGTAAATCCCTCGGTATATGTCACGATTGGGTATTTCACTACCTCTTCCAACCGCGGGCTAGCCAGTTGTGCTAGAGCATGATCACTCGGCACAACAACACAGTGACTCCAGCGAAAGAACGGCAGTGTCACCAACGATGAATATTGATGCAGCGCCTCAGTCGCAATCGCAAAATCAACATCGCCCTTAGAGGCCATCTCAGCTATTTGTTGTGGGCTACCCTGTTTCAACTCCAGATTGACCTTGGGGTGCTTATTCAGAAAGGTAGAGATCGAATCTGGCAGCACGTAACGAGCTTGGCCGTGGGTTGTCGCGAGCGAAAAGCTCCCAGCGACGTTGTCCGAGTGATCAGATGCCACCCGCCTGATCGACTCGGTTTTCCGCAAAATCTCGCCAGCCAGGTCAATAATGACTTCCCCTGCTGGCGTAATGTGAGTCAGATGCTTGCCACTGCGGGCGAAGATCTCAACGCCCAGCTCGCTCTCGAGTGCACGAATCTGCTTGCTGATACCAGGCTGCGAAGTAAATAGACTCTGGGCTGTCGCCGACACGTTTAAATCGTGATGCGCGACCTCCCAAACGTATCTTAGTTGCTGAAGTTTCAAACTACCCGTCGCTTTATTACCAAACAGCCTAAGTGTAACTTTTTATGAACCGAAGGTAATAAAAATCAGCGCTCCTTATTGGCGACGCCGTGAGGCACGTGGCCGGTGGCAATATGGTCTGCGGCCAGATTACAGTGTGACTGCTGATCGTCGAAGAAAACATCCGCATCGTAGGCACGCAGAAACTCTACTTTGGGTAATCCACCCAGGAAAATCGACTCGTCGAGCCGAATGTCCCAAGCCCTCAATGTGCGAATCACCCTCTCGTGCGCTGGCGCAGATCTGGCAGTCACCAAGGCAGTTCTAATAGGGCTTTGGGACTCTGGAAAAGCCCGCTGCAAAGCGTGTAGCGCACTGAGAAAGTTTTTAAATGGCCCACCGCTTAAAGGTTCATTGCGTTGCGCCACCTCACTTTCGGTGAACGCTTTAAGCCCCTCGGCTTTGAAGATCTGCTCGGCTTCATCAGAAAAAATGACGGCATCGCCATCAAACGCAAACCTAATGTCATCGCGCGCGGGTCCATCGAGAGGACGAGACACCAAGGTGGCGGCCGCAACATTGTTATCCAATGCTTTTCTAACGTCTGCCGACTCCGATGAAAGGAACAAATGACAGCCAAAAGCCTGAATATAACGCCATGGTGGCTCGCCGCCACAAAAAGCAGCACGCGTGATGGGCAATCCATAATGTTCGATCGAATTGAATATCCGCAACCCGGTATCGGCGGAGTTCCGAGACAACAAAACGATTTCAACGCCCAACGGATCTTCTAACTGATCGTTCAGAGCTAACAGTTTAGACGCCAATGGAAAGGCCTGCCCTTTAGCGAGTGGCGTATCCTCATGATCGATTTGATACTGCGAGTACGCCGCCAAGCCTTGCGACTCATAGACCTCATGCTCTTCGTCCAGATCGAATAACGCCCTGGACGATATGGCAATAACTAACTTCTCGGGCGCCATCGCTGCCAAGACTTATTCAGCCTGTGTCACTGACGTCTTGCGATCTCTAGCAAAGTACTCACGCGACAAAGCAAAGACCACCGGCGATAACAGCAACAAACCGACGAGATTCGGGATGGCCATGAACGCATTCAAGGTATCTGCTACCAGCCAGATCAAGCCAAGATCAGCACCGGCTCCGACTGGGATCGCCAACACCCAGAGCAATCTGAATGGAAAGATGCCTTTGGTACCGAACAAATAAACCACACACCGCTCGCCGTAGAACGCCCAGCCCATCATGGTTGTCGTTGCAAACACGACCACACCTATTGTGACAATCCAGTGTCCGCCGGGTATCACGCTACCAAACGCTTCCGCAGTCAAACTCGCGCCCGTATTTCCACCCTCCAAGACCCCCGTTAATACGATGACAAGACCTGTCATCGTGCAAACGATTAGCGTGTCGATCAAAGTTCCCAACATGGCCACCAAGCCCTGCTCAACTGGCTCATTAGTCTTCGCGGCTGCGTGAGCAATCGGCGCGCTACCCAAGCCTGCTTCATTCGAAAATACGCCGCGCGCAACACCAAATCGAATCGCTGCCCACACGGTAGCGCCTGCGAAACCACCGGCCGCCGACGCCCCGTTAAACGCGCTGTCAATGATCACAGCAAAAGCCGCTGGAATTTCACTCGCATTCATCAGAATGACAATCAAACTCATCAACACGTAGCTGATAGCCATGACTGGGACAACAGCACCCGCGGTATCGGCTATGCGCTTAATACCACCTAAGATAACGGCTCCGACTAGCACCATCAGTACGACGCCGGTTAGCCACCACGGCACACCCGCATTATCGGTAAGC
>NTKA01000014.1 GCA_002456975.1 Halieaceae bacterium MED-G27 | reverse complement strand
GGAACTAGAGACAGCGAGGACTTTTATCCATTCGACCCCTCTGAAGTCGCTGATACGGACGGTGATGGCGTGGGAGACAATGCCGACGCATTTCCACTTGATCCGCTGGAGCAATATGACCTAGACGGAGACGGTATAGGGAATAATGCTGATACAGATGATGATGGAGATGGTGTCCCAGATCTTGAAGATCCTTTTCCGCTGGATCCAAGTGAATCAGTAGATACCGATGGAGATGGTATTGGAAACAACGAAGATACAGATGACGACAATGATGGTGCCTCGGATGTCGAAGATGCTTTTCCTTTGGATGCAAGTGAAACCACGGATACGGATCAAGACGGTGTAGGTAATAACGAAGATACTGATGACGACGGTGACGGTGTGCCAGATACGGTGGACGCTGCACCACTTGATAACACGTTGGCGTTATACTCGATCTGGGGTGCAACCTCTTGGGAATATTCTGGCTGGACTGTACAAAATGAGACCGAGACGGTTTGGGGATCAACAACATGGGAGAATGGAACGTGGGGAAGGTAAAGAAAATATTTGAGTGGAGCCATTTTAAGGTCTTTGCGGCATTACTTTTGATGATAAGTTCCGCTGCGCTTAGTGGCCCCTTGGATGTACCAAATGAATTTGAGGCAGGAACACAAACGAGCGCAGCAGATATGAACGCGAACTTTTCTGCAGTTGAAACTGCAGTTAACGATAACGATGTCAGAATCAGCGCAATGGAAACAGCTAGCGATCCAATTTTCCAAGGCTATTCCAATCAGGTTTTGTTTGGTGATGCTGGCTTAACGCAAATGGTGAAGGCCTGCGATGGAAGATTCTCGGGAAGCAAAATATGTAACACTACAGAGTTTGCGAATTCAGTCGCAAAGCCATGTGATGACGCGGCAATTACTTGCCCTTCTGAGACCATGACTGGTAGAGCCTGGATTTTGCCAGTAATGATGCCGTCGCAGGGTGGGGTGATAGAGCTTAATACCGGTGTTGAATTCAACTCTGGCGATGAACTCACTTGTGAAGGTTGGTCTTCTCAGACAGGTTTTGGCATGACCGCTACTGAAGCAGGTCAGTTGGAAGGAAGGATAAGTTGCGGCTCGCAATTAAAGGTGGCCTGCTGCTTATAATTGCGGAAACCGATATTTAAAACCACTGAACATCACTAGGTGCAGTAACTGGGCTGGCTCGCTGATGCAATCAGCGGAAGCATGTGGTGCGACAATGGTTTTGATGCGAAAAACACCAACTGTCGATTCCTTCTTTAAATTTAACTCTAGCAAATAGAATGCTTTCAAAAACTCAAAATGTCCCGTGCTGTTAGTTAGCGACGTGACTAAGACTGAAAGTGGCGCGGTTTTGGCGGCCGTGAAGTGTCGAACCGATAACAGCGAGCAGAAACTGCGTAATCAAAAAATCCTAGAAGGTGCGAAGGCGGCTTCATTGTGGTGTGGTGACAAACTGCATGTCGTAAACGCATACAAAGATTCTCGATCTCACCCATACAGAGGCTCACTACTAAGACATGCGCAAGTTGATAACGCTAACCTCCACATCGCACAAGGTGAATCGGCAGGGGTGATAGCGTCAGTCGCACTGGGCACACAAGCAGAACTGGTCGTGGTAGGGACTAAAGGCCACAGTCACAACTTTAATAACATTCAGCCGGCCAAAATCGAACGCCTACTCTCGCTGATTGACGTGGATGTCTTGGTCGTGAATACAAAATAGCCGCAAACCTTAACTGATGCAGTAACTGTTCCTTCAATTTATTCTTCACGATAGTGGCGGGTTAATTACAGGCCACCATAAGGACGTGCACTGACTGGGCATTCATAGATCCGACGTAGCCCTCTGATCCACCAACCACAGTATCTGTGGCAACGTCCAACTCTTGGTTCACCACGTCGTACCCTCGTTCTTTGCAAATATCTCCTGCCTCAACAAAGCATGAGATCATATCGACGCCACCCGAGGCGGAGCAGGTAATAATGTGTGTAGTCCTTCCATCCGCTCCATAGGTTGTCTGAGTAGTAGCACAAGCTTGCAATGCGATGATCGAGAGAGCAACAAAGAGATTTCTCAACAAGACACCTTGCCTTTTTATGTTCTTGTTAGCGCAATTTTATCGAAACTCTGACACGCCAGCAAGTCAACACAGACAAGCTGTTTTGCGAGGGCAATGATACTCGCCTCTCTGAAACCGTCTTTTCCAAACCGGCTTCTAATGCTCACCTACTCAGCTTCGACATGAAATAGTTTGTTATAGATTCGCCATCCGTCGTCTGTCTTGATTAACGATAGCGTGTCTACGAATGTTATTCCTAGGTAAATATCCCTAACTTTCACAAGCGCCGTTGCGCCCTCTAACTCACATGCCAAAGTTTGAAAACTTACTCCGTCGCCTGATTCCTGTGGAGATGGCTGCTGGGACGCGACGAAGTCAGCAAAATCATCCACTGACATCTCCATAAAATCACCGTGAAGATACCCGACCACATTGCCATTCGGATGAAATGCCTGCTTGACAAGACTAGGATCCGACCTGCTCATACTTTCGATATATGTTTCTACGCACGTTTCAACCTGCTGCTTATCACTCATATTCCACTCCAATGAATATCTAAAAACTTCGAGGCTGTGCTTCTCATCGCAAGAAATGACAGGCCAGTAGCATCTTGATGATTACATTTTACCCCAGCAAGAAACATGATGATCGACCTCGCTACGCTGATGATCTACCTAAAAATCGGCAAACGGGAAAATTAGTACTTATACGACCGTCATCACGGCCCCGCTTCTAAAGATCACCTTTTTTCAAATTGGTTTCTAATGTGTCTGGCGGGTAACTACTGCGACAGTGATAAGAGTTCTGCCTCCCCGGGGGGGTATTTCTGCTCAGCTATACAGAAACTTTGGACAACATTTTGGACAATATTGGTGGATATTTGTACAATACCACGCTGAAACCATTGCTGCATATGGCTTAGCAGAAGGGCTAAATATAGATACGTTACCGGCCTCCGGTACCAACCCCATGATCGATCAGCAAATATTAATTGCGATAGCACAGGTTGCTATCACACTTGCTGGGTTTTCAGGGGTTGTGGCGACCTTCTCCGGTTCACTGCCCCAACAAAAACTCTTCGAGTTCCGCGAAGAGCAAACGAATAAACCGAGCAAAGCGAACATAATGATCAATTAACCGCCCCGCCTCGAGACAGTCACTGACTCACTAAGCGGATGAACGCCAGCGCGTTTAACCAGACACGGAATCCGACCTGCTGTTAAGTCAGCTCTCGACTTGCCTGAACAAATGCACTAACGGCTCGATCGAGATCGTCTCGCGTATGCCCTGCAGAAATCTGTACACGGATTCGTGCCTTTCCCTTTGGCACCACCGGGAAGAAGAAGCCGATGGCATAAATATCAAGCTCCAACAGTCTTTCCGACATTTTTTGAGCCAATACCGCATCGCCCAGCATCACGGGAACAATAGGATGATCACCCTCCGGAACAGCAAAGCCATTTTCCTGCATGCGCTGTCTGAAATAGTGCGTATTGGCCTCGAGACGATCGCGAAGTTCGGTGGATGCCTCGAGCATATCGAGTACTTTCAAAGAAGCTGCACAAATTGCTGGAGCGAGCGTATTCGAAAACAGATAAGGCCGCGATCGTTGGCGAAGCAAATCAACAATTTCCTGCCTAGCTGCCGTGAACCCTCCAGAGCCGCCGCCCAGAGCCTTACCGAACGTTCCCGTGATGATGTCAACGCGATCCATAACATCACAGTATTCGTGAACGCCTCTGCCTTTGGCGCCCACAAATCCAGTGGCGTGACAGTCGTCGTGGTGAACCATAGCATCGTATTGATCGGCTATATCGCAAATCTTATCAAGCTGTGCAATGGTGCCATCCATCGAAAAAACACCATCGGTAGTGATCAATATTCGACGTGCCCCAGCCTCTCGCGCAGCCTTAAGCTGAGTCTCAAGATCACCCATGTCGTTATTCTTGTAACGATAGCGACTAGCCTTACAGAGCCGAACCCCATCGATGATCGAGGCGTGATTCAACTCATCGGAGATCACAGCATCTTCCGGACCCAGAATAGTTTCAAACAGGCCCGTGTTGGCATCGAAGCAAGCTGCATAGAGGATGGTATCTTCCGTACCAAGAAACTGGCTAACGCGTTGCTCTAGTGTCTTATGAATACCCTGCGTACCACAGATGAATCTCACCGATGCCGCGCCGAAGCCCCACTTGGAAAGACTGTCGCTGGCAGCCTGCATGACCTCCTGGTTATTCGCGAGACCCAAATAGTTGTTCGCGCACATATTCACGACATTCGAGCCATCCTCGAGTGTAATGCCGTTTTTCTGATCCGATGCAATCACTCGTTCGGTCTTCCACAAGCCTGCTGATCGAATTTCCTCAATTTCAGTTGCAAAGCTCGCCCTTGCTGATTGGTAACTCATATCAATCTTTCCAGTTGAGAATTATTTTCCCGGATTGTCCCGAGCGCATAATGTCGAAGCCCTCTTGGAACTCGGTATAGTGCAATCGATGCGTGATAATCCGCTCAACAGGCAGACCGCTCTGCACCATCATTACCATCTTGTACCAAGTCTCATACATCTCTCGCCCATAGATGCCCTTGATATTCAGGCCTTTGAAGACCACATCGGTCCAGGCAATGCCGGTATCGTCTGGCATCAGTCCGAGCATGGCGATATTGCCGCCGTTGATCATCTTGTCGAGCACATCGCGAAACGCCATAGGCGACCCGGACATTTCGAGGCAGACATCAAAGCCCTCGAGTATTCCCAAGCTTTCCATAAAGCTTCGGGTGATTTGCTGCTTCGCGACATTAATCGGCTGTACCTTGGGTACGATGCGCTTCGCTAAGTCGAGACGATACTCGTTAACGTCAGTGAGAATCACATTGCGAGCACCGCAGTGGCCGGCCACCATAGCGGCCATGATTCCGATGGGGCCGGCGCCGGTGATGATGACATCTTCACCCACCATGTTAAACGACAACGCAGTGTGCACAGCATTACCGAAGGGATCAAAGATACTGAGTAGGTCGCTTGGAATATAAACATTAGGCCGAAATACATTGGTAGCCGGGATGGCCACATACTCCGCGAATGCCCCATCACGATTAACGCCAACACCCAATGTATTGGGGCATAAATGCAAGCGGCCTGCGAGGCAATTACGACAGCGACCACACACCACGTGACCCTCACCCGACACAATATCACCGATCTGTAGCCCCGTTACATTGCTGCCAAGTTCAACGATTTCACCCGCGAATTCATGACCGCTTGTCATTGGGACGGGGATCATTTTCTGCGCCCAATCATCCCAGTTATAAATATGAACATCGGTGCCACAGATTGCGGTTTTGTGGACTTTAATCAGGACATCGTTTCCTGAAATTTCGGGAATGGGCACATCCTCTAACCAGAGCCCTTCCTCCGCTCTCTTTTTCACCAAGGCTTTCATGATGGAGACACTCTTCGACACTCAACATCAATTGTTCGCTAGTTGGACAAAGTCGGATGACAAGCATCGAGCGATCCAAACAGCTTTTGCTCTACAAACAGCTTGAAGTGATCAATGCGGCAAGCGGAACCTCGCCATCGGGCTAACCCCGCTGGGCCTTCATAAGGAAAGAAAGGTTAGGAAGCGATAACCCGAAAGCTATGCTCGTTTCGGGTGGGTGACAAATGCTCTGCAACTAATTCAACTGATGTTTTTTCAACAATTACCTTAAGACAAACAACCGCTTCGGACTCTTCGACAGCCACCTCGCCATTCGCCGGTTCTGGCGCCATCAGCGTCCAACCAATACCGGTATCGTGCACACTGAAACAAACCTCGATAACGCTGCTATCACGCTCCTCTGCCCACACTCGCACCTCGATGAAACCGGCCTCTGTGGTCTCTCCGGAGGCGATAATCGCGCCTACCAAAGCGGCCGCAAACCAATACCCTGAGCAGGGAATTTCTTCAGGAAGTTCGTGATCAATCAAGAGGCGCACGTCGACATCCGAATCTGTCGTTGCCGCCTTTAGCGTTCGGTCTGCAATTAGCGCAATACGATCTCTGCTGAACATTTCCCAGTTAGGGATATTCAACGCTTCGACGTTTCTGTCTTCAGAGAGATAAAGTTTATCGAGGTTTAACCAGGTCTCGGCAAAATCCTGAGCAGCAAGACGATAGTATCGACCTTCAGCACCGTCTGGATCACGCTCATACATGCTCCACGCAAACTCCACCATACCATTCAATCGTGTCGTCATCGTCTCGAAAACAGAGACCGAGAGAGCATAACTATCATCGAGTGACTGCTGCGTCGCACGCAGTTGCTCATTCAAGGCCTGTCGCCGATTCTGAGAAAACAGGATGCCAAAGAACAGAAGAAACGCAGCGAGAATAGGCAGAGTGATGAACCAGCGGCTTGGCAGCGCATCTGCGACTTCTTGCAGCGAGCGATAGGTAGGCGTCGGCAAGTAATCCGACACAACGCGAATATCCCCATCCGCTGTCGTGTTGGCTGTTTGATAGCCTTTAAAACCCGCATCGATTGGATGGTCGCAGCCACGCGGGCCAACCCTGACCTCATAGACAAACATGCAGCGATCAGTGCCCGGCTGGTAGGTCTTCACTAAAATCTGCGTGGCGCCATCCAACATACCACTGCCGACATAATCGATTGATCGATGCATCGCCGACAGGCCTGCACTAATGACCAGAAACCAGCCAGAGTCTTCCATGGTGCCTGGCGTCAGCATAAGTCGTCGTAACACGACGGGCTGAGATTCATCGATAGCCAAGATGGGATCTGCATTAAACATGGAAATATAGTTTGATGAAGCAAACGGTTTCATTGCGCTAGCATCAAAATTGAGCAGCGCCGGGTGACTACTGATGTCCACTCCCTCGACAAGGGTATCGCTGGGATAGACTCGACGTACAATTCTGGCGGCTGGCTGGTCCAATGGCATTTCTATCAGCAACACCCGAAAGAACTGATATCGAGGATCATTCAGATGCAAGTTCAGAGGCTCAAAAGCGGCTTCCAGTAGTGTTAAGTCACTCCCGATATTAGCCGCGAAATCAATCGATGCAGCGCTGGTCAGTGACTCAGCCACAAACTCCCGGACATCGCTTGTTAAGATATTTCTCATGCCCTCTCGGCGCATGGCATCCCGCTTAAAGTTGCGCTCGAAGGTCGCATTGGCCCGATCAGCAACACGATCTAATTCCGTGACGATATTCAAAATCCCCAGGAAAAGAACCAAACTAGGAAGCAAGTACAGCAATGGAAACCGCTTAGACATTTAACCCCAGCTCAAATTACGGGCATCTTTGAAATAACAGCAGCAGAAGCAGGCGTCATAGTATCAGTAAACATTCTGCTCCTAACGACTTATTCCCAACCTCTCAAACAGCACTGAATGAACAATCACAACAGCGCGCGCATCGATTTGACCCCGTGGAGCACAACGCTGATCAGATAACGTTAATACGCAAGAGGCTTGCAAGCGATCCAAGCGAGGGAGTTAACGCCAGGGACGCCACCACGCGCGACCCGAGAACCACCGGTTGAGTAAGCCCACGCTTAACCAAACGAGGAGAATCAGATGGGTATCTGAGATCAAATCTAGCGCCCAAGCTTGTTGTTCGGCCTGACTAGAAAATCCAGCGTTCCCGATATCTATCCACTTGAGATTTTCAAGTTTCCAGAGCGCAACCGGTATAAACTTTAATACGCAGGCCATCAGCAATACGAAATTGAGCCAAGCGATCAATAGCCCGACCCGGTTCCTTAATGCATCTGAACTCATCAACGTTGACCTCAAGTTGTTTGTTGAGAATGAATGTGCCCGCGACTGACTTTGATATTGGTCTGTCACCGTCTGACTACGATACGCCAGATAACCACGTGAAACATTCCCTCAACAAACTTGTCGACAACGACTAATATCGCGGTTTTACTCAAGCGACTGAACTAAGCCCATCGATCCCGAGATAATAAAATCATGATTCCTAGCCCCGACGTCATCCTCAAACGATTTGAGCAGCCCGATGAAATCCGTGAATTCGACAGAGGGAAGTTTGAAATCATTCACCTGGGCGGAATGACGATTGGCAGGGCGACTTACCAACCTGGATGGCGGTGGTCAAGCGACGTCGGTGCCGCGCAGGGCGAGGCGTTCTGCCGGGTAGAACACCTTGGGCTGGTAATATCGGGTTGCGCAACTGCGGCTGTCGAAGGTGAAGCGCCGATTGAAATGCGCGCTGGAGACCTTTTTTACGTCTCTTCAACACCCCATGACAGCTGGGTAGTCGGCGAGGAGCCCTACGTCTCCCTACATTTTTTGGGCGCCGACCACTACGCGGCGGATCATTGAGCGATAATCATTTCATCTGGACTATCTAGATTAGCATTACAGCCACTTAAGAATCCCGCAGGTACATTCCATGAACACCAAAGATCTACTGCATATTACCGTCGCATACCTAATTACCCTCGCGGCTGCGGGAATCCTTCTGTATGTGCTTGACGGCTCTCTAGTGTGGGACGTGTTGTGGGCTGACTTGCTGGCCACAGTGGTCATTTTCTTATTTAGCAGAGGTTATAAAAACTCCAGCTTCTACGACGCGTATTGGAGCGTTATCCCGCCACTCATTGCACTGTATTGGGCTATGGCCTCACCTGCTAACGACGTCGATCTGACCCGACGTTGGTTGGTTGTTGTTGTGGTGTGGCTGTGGGGTGTCCGCTTGACTACCAATTGGGCAAAATTCTGGCCGGGCCTTCATCACGAGGACTGGCGCTATGGTCCCATTAAACAGGGTGCTGGACGCCTTGATATCTTGGCTGATTTTTCAGCGATTCATCTATTTCCTACAGCAATCGTATTTCTCGCTTGCCTACCAATCTATGCGGCAGTTGCGATGCCCGCACGCGAAGTCAACGCGCTGGATTGGCTGGCGGCACTACTCACTCTGCTCGCTGTCCTCATTTCCCTCGTCTCGGATATTCAGCTCCATCGCTTCCTTAAAACTTGTCAAGAAGGGGAAATCATGGCGCAGGGTCTATGGCGTTATTCCCGCCATCCCAACTATTTTGGAGAATGGTTGTTCTGGTTCGGCCTCATGCTGTTCGGATTGGCAGCTCGACCTGAAAGCTGGTTGTGGATCACACCGGGAGCCATCGCCATGTTGATCATGTTTCTTGCGGCGAGCATACCCATGATCGATAAGCGCAGCCTTGAACGCAGACCCAACTATGGGGACCACATGAAAGCTGTATCGGGGTTTCTACCGCTCCCTCCGCGCAACTAGTTCAGCACCTCAATCCACCCCGCGATAAATGATGCGCCTAACGACCAACGGCAACAGTAAGCGGTCGACCAAGCGGCGTGTCAGCCGCTGGATCCCACCAGACTGGCTGTGAATGCGAAGACCATCGTCTTGGGGACCGACGACTGAGCCCCAGCGATGGCTCGGTGGTCTGAACATACGATTGGGCTCCTTGCCCTTGGCACATCGTCCGAGATTATGGGCTAGCACTCGATACGCCCAATTGCGTGCTGAGCTGCGTAGCGGATCCGTGGCAGCCACGTCACCGATGGCAAATAAGTTGTTTTGTCCGGAGACTTGAAGCGTAAGATCTGTCACTACGAAGCCCTGCTCGTCGAGTAACTCATCGGGTAAAAAGTCCGAATGAGGCCGCATTCGCCCGATAGCCCAGACAATGGCATCAGACTCCACCACGGCACCATCTCCAAAGGTCAGCTGCCCCGATCCTAATTGATCGATTTGATGGTCAGCCAACAGGGCTCGCCGATTAGGGTGCACTTTGACGCCTGCCTGCTCGAGGGCATGCGCATAGTAATCCTGGGTCAGGGCGTGATAGCCGCGGAGCAACTTCTGACCTGAAAAATGCAGAGCAACGGTTGACTCGGGAAATTGACGTGCTGTGTTTAATGCCACACTGACAGCACTTGGGCCACCGCCTACAACATCGATTTTTCTTGCGTTTCGCAAGCGCTCGGCATTGGTCTCGATACCCGCCTCTATTTCATCGTCACTGCTGATTCGGTCGTTTCGCCAAAAGCCATTGCTAGCACCTGATGCAATTAAGAGGTAATCATAAGGAACACTCGACGCCTCGCCATAAGCCAACTGAACTTCGACATGCTGGCTGACAATATCGATGGACTCGGCGCGGCCATGGACTAGCCGAACTCCCTGCAAACGACGATAGCGCTGTAAGGAAATCTTGTAGTGCTTCCGCCACCATGCAGGGTTGGTTAATCGCATTCCCAACTCCTGACCACTAACAAGGCTAGTCTTGGTGGTGATGGCTGTAACATCGAATTGGCGCGATAAGCGCACAGCACAGAGAACGCCAGTATCGCCCATCCCAATAATGACTAATTTCTGTTTTGCCTGTGGCATTGCCTGTCCTTGTATAGAGCTGGCAGCGAAAGAGCGGCTCTTCTCAACCATTCAATATCTACGCTCGACGGGAAGCGCTTCCGACGTCCGCCTCAAAAGTCTTGCCTCTATACGCATCTCAACTACTTTGAGATGGATGCCTATCTGGCGTTGGGAGCAACCAAAAGCGATAGAGCCGCCGCCTCGCGATCGATCGTGTATCCTGCAATAAAGCATCTGGGGCGAAACAATGAATACCATCGCGGAATCTATCGAATCGATCATGGCGCCAATCTCCGCAGCGCTCTCAAGTTTTGTATTTTTCGCTGTGCCCATTGGGGGGCAACAAGTACCGCTGATCGTCATGTGGCTCGCAGTGGGCGCGCTCTTCTTCACCTTTTATTTTAGGTTCATTAACGTCCGAGGGTTTTGGCTCGCGATTCGCCACATCCGAGGGGATTACAAGGATGACGGCGCTGAGGGTCAGATCAGTCACTTTCAGGCGCTTTCGACCGCAGTATCCGGGACTGTGGGGGTCGGTAATATTGGTGGAGTTGCTGTAGCAATTACCATTGGTGGTGCGGGCGCCGCATTCTGGATCTTTCTGGCCGGCATTCTGTCGATGTCCACCAAACTCATCGAGTGCACGCTTGGTGTTAAATACCGACGAGTGAATCCTGACGGGAGTGTGTCGGGTGGACCAATGTTTTACCTCGATGCCTACTTCAACGAGCGAGACAAACCAAGAATAGGACGCATTTTGGGTGCTAGCTACGCGGCTGCGCTAGTGATCGGCTGTTTGGGTATCGGCAATATGTTTCAGTCAAACCAAGCCTTTGCTCAAATGCTAACTATTACAGGCGGTGAGTCGAGCGTGCTTGCTGACCACGGTTTGCTATTTGGGCTCGCCTTGGCTGGTACCGTGGCATTCGTAATCATTGGTGGCATTCAATCAATTGCAAGAGCTGCCGCAGTCCTAGTTCCGTTCATGGCCGCCATCTACATCATTGGCTGTTTGATTGTGATCAGTATGAGCTGGCAGCACATACCCTCGGCTATTACCACCGCGGCGCAATCTGCCTTTGGTTTGGATGCCATGGGAGGAGGTGCGCTTGGAGCCATGATTATTGGATTCCAGCGCGCTTTGTTTTCAAATGAAGCGGGACTGGGCTCAGCATCGATCGCGCATTCTGCTGTTAAAACCAAGGACCCCGCCTCAGAGGGACTAGTCGCATTGCTAGAACCATTTATAGATACCGTTGTGGTGTGTTCCTTGAGTTCACTCGTCATTCTCACAACAGCGGTACCCAATGGACTCATGGGTGGTGAGCTAGCAGGCATCGAGCTCACCTCCGCGGCCTTTGCATTCCACTTGCCTTGGTCACCCTATCTGATCGCGGTTGCAGCCATTCTCTTCGCCTTCTCGAGTGCTCTGGCATGGTCTTATTACGGGCTAACCGCCTGGCATTACTTGGTGGGTGTAGGAAAAAAACGCACCATCATATTCCAGACGGTATTCTGTGCGTTTCTGGTGCTTGGGTGTATTTTGGAACTCAAGGCAGTTCTCGACTTCTCAGACGCCATGGTCTTCCTGATTTCGGTTCCCAACCTGATCGCACTGTATCTGT
Organism: Halieaceae bacterium MED-G27; assembly: GCA_002456975.1. Classification (GTDB taxonomy): domain Bacteria; phylum Pseudomonadota; class Gammaproteobacteria; order Pseudomonadales; family Halieaceae; genus Luminiphilus. The sequence goes on along the minus strand of NTKA01000014.1, from coordinate 26,796 downwards.
TTGCGCCGTCTGTGAAACGTGAAGTCGAGAGCTATATGCGCTCGATTCAGGGCTAATCAGTAGGGGGCAAAGCCCTCACTGACAACCCGGTGTAGCGCGCGCGGCGCAGGTAAAAAGTCATTCACCGGCTTATGCTGCGTGCTTCGGTTATCCCACATCACGATGCTGTTTTGTTGCCAGTGAACACGACAGGTGAACTCAGGCAAGACAACGTGCTGATACAGGAATCGTAAAATTGAGTCGGATTCGAGTTGCGACACACCCTCGATATGCGAAGTAAACAACGCGTTCACAAAAATCGCTTTCTTGCCGGTTTCCGGATGAGTCTGAATCACTCGATGCCGAATAGGCGGATTGTGGTGGAGCGCATCCTTAAGGCGCTCGCGCCCACCGGGCTCAGACAGACTCTCCTTGAACCCTTGAGCGAAGTCATGGGCCGCGTATAGCGGCTCCAAATAGGCTTTCATGCCTGCAGATAGGCCGTCATAGGCCGACGTCATACTGGCAAACAGCGTATCACCGCCAACCGGAGGAATCGTGACCCCCTTTAACACGGTCACTGAGGGCGGATGCTCACGAAACGTCATATCCGAGTGCCATACCTCGATTTTAGAAGGCTTCTCTTCGGTGCTTTCGAGGAGCATCACCTCGGGCAAGCCGTCAACTGTGCCGTAGGCTGGATGCGTCTGAAGCGGACCGAATATCGACGCGAGGTCACGCTGCTGAGCAGGGGTAACGGTTTGATCACGAAAGCACAAAACCTCATGCTGATTGAGCAAATCTCTGATGTTTTGCTCAGCACCAGAACTCACCGCTGCCATCACATCAAAATCTGTTATCTCAGCGCCCAATGCTCCTGATAACCCAGTGACCTTCATAACTACTCCCCTCCTGTAGTAGAGCGGAAAATACCAGAAGCCATCCTAGCCACCCAGCCTGCGATTTCGGCGATATGGACTATGAGCGGAGCGGTCAGACGAGATCGATTGCGTAAGGCTTCAAGGTGCTAAGTGGTATCAACTGAAGCGTCACGATATTGGTAGCCTTTAGATAAACTTTGGGCGCTTTGCTGGCAGCGTGGGCTTGCTCCCAACGCATCGCACACAAGCACCAACGATCCCCCTCTTTGAGACCCGGAAACTGAAACTCTGGACGGGGAGTTATGAGGTCGTTGCCTGCGGCCCGAGAATACTCTAAAAACTCGGAAGTCATTTGAGCACACACCGTATGAGTACCAACATCGTGAGGTCCAGTGCGACACGAACCATCACGAAAGTAACCGGTCATTGGATCCACACAGCAGGTCTCGATTGGGTCGCCAAAGACATTTCGCTGCCCCTCAGGTAGTCGCTCTGCTTTCATTAAGTTTCCTCTCCTGTCGGCACCAAGCCGACTGCCCGCAAAGGACCGCCGCTGCCGCCTCGAATTTTCGTTGGCAACGCGATTAGATACGCACCGGTAGCCGGTAACGCATTCAGATTCGCCAGATTCTCTAGTCCAATCACATTATCCTCAAATAATAACTGGTGCACGATAAAGTCCTTGGATTGACCGAAATCGATGCTCGGCGTACCCAGGCCTGCGCCGACAATGCGACGCTCCTCCATCAAGAACGTCGCTGTTTCAGCTGAGAAGCCAGGAAAGTGAAGTGCTGCCACTCCCTCGGCACCTAGCTTTGCGGTACCCATGTAGCGCTCTCGATCGGGCCAATATTGAGAAAAACCTGTATTCATCAATACTGTAGCCCCCTCTGGAACACGCCTTCGATCACGTGGTTGTCTGGTGCGAAACCTTCAGTCAATTCATTACATCGGGCAGCTTAACTCAGGATACTTGAAGGACGGCCGCTGTCATGTCGTCGAACTGAGCCGTGCTCCCAACAAAATCATCGATGGAGTCAAAGACGTTATCAAGTGTTGCCCGCGCAGACAAACCCTCTGAGCGTTTGAGCGCGGCGATTAATCGCACCTCTCCGAACTGCTCGTCGCGAGCATTGATCGCCTCGTTGATACCGTCTGTGAAAAAAAATAGCGTATCGCCCTTCACCAGCTGGTAACTCGACTCCTGAAATTCCACATCAGGTAGGATTCCCAGGGCTACACCTTGGGCACAGCGAAGAGCAGCTACCGGCTCTCCCTCACGCCGCAAAAATGGCTCCAAGTGCCCGGCGCTAGCCAAAACGATAGTTCGTCTTCTGAGATCGAACACGGCGTAGTTCAATGTCACGAACAACAATATTGGATTTCGCGCACACAGCTCCCGATTGGCGCGAGCCAGACACTTCGCTGGCGACAACTCGGTAGCGGCTGCCTCGCGTACCGCGTTCCGAGCCATGGTGGCAAAGAAGGCTGCTGCGACACCCTTGCCGCTGACATCTGCCATCACAATGCCGAGTCGATCATTTGACAGCGGAAAGCAGTCATAGAAATCACCACCCACCTGCAAAGCCGGAATCATTCTCGCGCCTCCGCTGAGGTAAGCGTTTTCGAGCGGGAACTGAACCGGCAGCGCTGCTTGCTGCAGCGAATTGGCAAAGTCGAGTTGCTCGTTGATACGTTCCTGACTGACCTCCAAGAGCGCGTTTTTACTCTCAAGCTCTTGGGTTCTGGACTTGACTAAGCCATCAAGAATCTGCTCCCTCGCCTCTACCCTGCCTGCCATATCACGAAACGCCGACGCCAGACGATCGAGCTCGCTATTGGTTTTAGCATTGCTGTGTAGCTTCGCGGCCTGACGATAATCGCCGCGCTGCACAGCAGACGCCGCTTTGGTGAGTTGCTAAATCGGCTCAGCGACCCTTCGAGAGACAAGGTAGCCCGTTCCCAAAGCCAACATCACACCACCAGTAAACAACAGCAGCGAGACGCGAACAATTCGTGCGAAAAGCGCGTCCAGACCCGATCTCGATAGAGCAACGAAAAAGCCACCAGACACTGTCTTGCCATTCATCAATAGTGGGGCAGCCACGTTTATCGAGTTAGGTCTTATGTCGGTAACAGGGCTACCGATATCGAACATTCGCGCAAGTAACTCACGCTCAATTGCCGTAAACCCAGACAAGCCCGCGCCCGCTCTGTTATCGCCGCGAAGTGGCATGAGTTCACTGTCCACCAAAAAGAGTGCTTCGATAGACTCCTGAGCAACTAAGGCGCTAATTAAATCAGCGACCCCCACCGCCTCACGAAGTTGGTTGATATCAGAGGCATCCCTACCGACCTGAACGATGCGGGGCCTGTCGACCCCGGTCACACCCACATATTTGAACCAGTTGTCATCAATTTCTCGCTGCTGTGTCTGCTGTATCACTGGCGATTCGCGACCCTGCAACAGCGGGTAAAACTCAGAGGCTTGCGGTTGTTCGGTGGCGTCGGGACTGAATCGAAAATCAACCCCATCGACCGTCGTCAGATAAGTAAAGCCAGACTCATCGGTCACCCAGACTTCGTCCACATCGCTGCGAGTAACCAGTTCCTTCAATCGCTCTCGAAGTTCCGCCGAGTTGCTCTGATTAGACTCGGCCATGGCGACCCACTCAGCCACGGCATTGGCGGTGTTCGCCATATTTTGGCCAATAATAAATTCAACCTGATCAGGAATTTCACCATCGCGCTGAATTGCGCGATCGATAACGTCGCTGATCAAACCCACATCACTCACCGACTGCTCAAGCACGGACTGCCGGGCGAGAAGCCCCATCACCACCACTACCGCAAGCACCACAAGGGATAGCAATGCAGTGAAAGCAAGAAAAACGCGAAGCGGTAAATCAAATTTAGGCATAACTTTATTGGCTATTCATTCTGTATCCCCTTTGAGAAGTATCGCACAGCAAAAAAAGATTACGCACTGACTAGCGTCAGAGGGCATTTGAAAACACAATGTTGATTAAACGGAGGGAATACCATGCTGTCACTGCACCAAGAGTTACTGCTACTAGCCATTAATGACCAGGGTGACATCGAATTCACCGCGGGCACGTCCACCTTCCGCTTGGCCTTTGTTGGCGCCTGCATCGTCACCCTGACTCAGAGCAATCATTTAGAGTGCGATCTCGATGAGGTCAGAGTCATCAATCACAGCGCTCCTCTCGATCCCACCCTGGCTCTGGTGCTGGCAAAGATCAGCGAGCCGTCGACACCTCAGCGCCTCCGATATTGGCTGTCAGAATTGCAAGAGGACTTTCAGGAGTTGATCAAACTCGCACTGCAATCGCTCTGCGAACAAGGTGTTTTGACCATGGAAGAAAGTCGATTTCTCTGGATGCTGTCGTCCCGGAAGTATCCAATCGCCGATGGCAAAGAAAAAAAAGAGGCAAAGCTTCGTATTCTCGCTGTTCTTCTCGGCGAAGACATTCCCGGTGCGGAAGATTCAGTGCTTATTGGTTTGGCAAGGGTTGGCGGCCTACTAGAGGCATTCCTAACGACCTCAGAGATTGCAAGCCTTGAGACTCGTATCGAACAAGTAAGCAATCTTGACCTGACCGCTGGCCTCGTCGAAAAAGCGATCCAAGAAGAGCAAGAAGCGATTGCACGCGCCATGCTCGCCAGCCCCTACCCCGTATAGATAACAAAGAGGTGTCTATGGAAATCATCACAAGAACTGAAGGTCGATTTATTATCGTAGAGCCTTGCGGACGCTTGGGCTTCGACGAAGCCTCCGCCACACAGCTTGACTTTGAGCAAGCGGTTGAAAGAGCAGAGGCTGGCGTCGTGGTCGATTGTGCCTCCCTCAGCTACGTCTCACCAGCGGGCTTGCGAGCCTTTCTAGTAGCGGCGAAAGCAGCCGAGACCAAAGGTGTGAGCTTCAGCGCCTGCTCACTCGGTAGCGACGTGGCATCCGTGTTCACAATCAGCGGATTTGACCGGATCGTGCCGATATTCGACTCGATCAGTGAGGCAACGGCAGCTTAAGCGAGCCCCGTGACAGAGTCATTTGAACTGCTTGCCGAGACAAATCGGCTAGGATTCCTGCAAGAGAAACTCCAGAGCTGGTGGTGCGAGCAGGAGCTCCCCGAGGCCCAAAAGTTTCCGTTCGAGCTGGTGTTAGAGGAGTTATTTGTCAACGTTGCCACCCACGGCAACCAACAGTTGGGGGGGATATGCACGCTTACTATTAGTTTCGGCTGCGAGAGAATCGATAGCAACTGCAGAGTCAGCCTAGCACTAGAGGACAACGCGCCACCGTTTAACCCATTAGATGCTGAGATCGATCTCTCGGGAGACCGGCCGGCCGAAAAACCGATTGGGGGGTTAGGTATCCATCTCACGAAAACCCTGATGGATAATATCGACTACGCATTCCTTAATGGATGCAACCAAATCACGGTGTCCAAAGTGCTGTGGCGAGAGGAAATACCGCAGGCAGTGCTAGGCGACTGATTGCCAAGCAAGCCTAAGCCCCACCAAAAAAATCAATACTGCTGTCGCCCGTTTGACCTGCCGTTGATCGATTCCCTCGATCACGACCCGTGCGCCAACCATCCCGCCTATCATGACGGCTAACAGGAGCAATACATTGGTGCTCATTGCATCAAGCCACGTGTCAGCCCCGACCTTCACGATCTGACCTAACAAGCCAGCGCTCGAGTTCACCAAAATAAATAAGCTACAAATGGCCGCGATGGTCTTGGCTGACGACCAGCGCAGGTAGTGCAGGATGGGCGCAAGAAAGATGCCGCCGCCGATACCTACCATGCCTGATAACAAACCGAGAAACCCACCAATGCCAAGGGCCAGTGGCCACTGTGAATGTCTTAAACCCTCAATATTTTCTGTCCGTGTATCAACGAGCATAAGGACTGCCGATATCAACAAGCTGACAGCCAACAGTAGAAAGAACACCTGATCTGTCAGCCGTACTGTCCCGCCGATAAAAGCCATGGGGACCGAGGCAAGAAAGAAAGGAGCGGCGATCCTCCAATCAACGCCGCGCCGCACGAGTGCCATAAAGCATCCAATCGCGACGACTATTAAGTTGCAAGACAATGCAACGATCGGGATATAGGCAACAGGCTGATCGCTGACCGCGAGCAGTGCTATGTAAGTCGATCCACCGCCAAACCCCACCGACGAATAGATCAAAGCAACCAACAAAAAGCCAAGCGCTATGATCATGCTGCATGACACCTCGAAAATAACGTGTCCACACTATCGATAGTCAATGCATGAAGCTAGCCACCAACCTCTCAACTAGGACTCGTCTAGTATAGTTTCAGCGATTGCTGAGCCAAACCGATTCATAGGGACCCAATTCGATCACCGAGCTCTCATCACTGATGACATCGCCACTGAGCAAGTCATACCAATGATCAGTCCCCACCAGATTCAGGCGATTGGAGTCTATCTGCTGCGGGATGTTGGATACATTGTGCAAGCAGAATATGCTCTGACGCCGATCCATACTCTGACGCCAAAAACTAAAAACCTCGCGTTGCAAATGCAGCGTGTACTGGGTCGCATTCGGGTGAAATGCGGACTGTTTCGATCGAGTCTCAATCATCGTTTTCAGCGCCTCGAGTACCTGCCGATGCGAACTCTGCTCGCCACCAAGCGCTGCTTCAAGCTCGTCCAGTGACCACTGATGTCGATTGATTGCGCGGTTATGACCGGTATTATCGACCCGGTTGAGATCGTTGGGAGTCCCCAAAAAACTGTGGATATAGATCGCGGGCACCCCCTCAAGGCCGAGCATAATGAGGTGGGCCAGAAGAAAGCGCTCAAGCCCAAAGCCATCCACGCCCGAATGTTCGGTCCCACTCAGAGCATCAATGAGTGACACGTTGATTTCATAAACAGATTCGACGCCGTCAGCATCGCGCTTCCACGACAACAGTGCACCAAATGATTGCAAAGTATCGATCATTCGATCCTTTTCCTGGTCTGACAGAATGCCCTCAATGGGTCGCAGACCGATACCATCGTGGGAGGCAAGAAAATTGAAATAGGTCGTACCATGGAATGCCGGCGGCATGCTCATCAGCCACCTCGACAGCCGCGAACTATCGCCACTGATAAGGGTATGCACCAGCAGAGGGGGCAACGCAAAATTGTAGATGGCATGCGCCTCGTTGCCCTGCCCAAAGTAGGCGAGGTTCTCGATATTCGGGACATTGGTCTCTGTAATCACCACGGCATCAGGGGCGGCATGTTCGATAAGCAACCGCAGTACCGCCACTAATTCATGTGCTTCAGGCAGGTTGATACAACTTGTACCAGAGCGCTTCCAAACAAACGCCACAGCATCGAGGCGAAAAATCCGCACCCCGCGATCAAGATAGAGCCTTATGACTCGACAAAACTCGACCAACACCTCGGGATTTCGAAAATTGAAGTCAACTTGATCGGCGCTAAAAGTACACCAAACATCTTTGTCACCATCAGGGGTAATAACCGTTTGCAGTAACCGCGAAGTCCTCGGTCTCACAACATTCGATGTGTCAAAGGAGTCATCAACGACAAAAAAATAACTGCTACCGGGGGATCTACCCGCGCGAAAGTTTTCAAACCAGATCGAGCGACTCGAGCAATGATTTAAGACCAAATCCGCCATTAATTTGTAGCGTGCTGCCAACAGCTCGATGTCTTCCCAGGTCCCGAGCGCCTGATTGACACTCGAGTAATCCATCACCGCAAAACCATCGTCGGAGGTCCATGGAAAAAAGGGCAGGATGTGAAGCCAGGTAATCGCGTCACCAATCCATTTGTCGAGAAAACGGCTAAGCACCAATAGCGGCGCCTCTTTGCCACTAACGATAGTGTCACCGTAAGTGATCAGAGCGATATCACGCTCTGACCAGAGGTTGTTGTAATCTCCCTGCCGGGTAGCGCTCTCGCTCAAGCACATCGAGTCAAGCAATTGTGCGGCAACACGACCGACGTCGACATCAGGCACCGTGCTGTAGATGCTGGAGAGGTAAGTATGCAGTTGCCGACTCAGAGACACCTCAGTCGAGCTCCGCTACAAAATCGGTATGATCCTCCTCAACTGCCGATTTCAAACGCTCAAAAATATCGGGCATGGCGCTTACTACTCGGGCCCAGGTCGGCATAAACGGTGCATCCATCGGGCGCTCGAGATATTGCCGACCGGCTTCCATCACATTGGTGGCGAAGAGTTCAACCGCCTGTTCCTCTAGGTGGGTGTCGAAGGCCAAACCATTCATGATGGCATCGCGTCGATAGCTTTCTACATAGTCGAGGGCGATCCGATAGTAGGTAGCCTTCAGTGTCCGGAAAGTCTCCTGATTAAATACGACTCCCTGAATAGCGAGCTTTCTAATCAGCGACCTAGTGATATCAAGCGACATTCTCGAAAGGCCTCGACTAGCGTCCTCGATCGATAATTCCTGATGTTTGTGATCATAAAAGTCAGCGACCTCGACCTGACATATTCGATTCGTGCTGTTGTTGCGGTACATCTCGGCGGCAACACCCATTTCGAGCCCCCAGTCGCTGGGCACTCGCATATCGGTCAAGAGGTCGCGGCGAAAGGCGAACTCGCCAGCGAGCAAATAGCGGAAGCTCTCGAGATAGGACAGGAACTCGTTGTCGCCCACGACGCGTTTGGTTGCGTGAATCAAGGGTCCAACGAGCAACCGGCAGGCGCGACCGTTGAGACGTTGATCTGCCACGCGCGCATAATAGCCCTTGCAGAATTCAAAACTGAACAAGGGATGAGCCACTGGGTAAATCAGTCTCGCTAGAAGGCTGCGATCATAGGTGGTGATATCGCAATCGTGCAGAGCAATCGCATCCGCCTTTTCCGTCGCCAACACATACCCCATGCAATACCAAACATTCCGACCTTTTCCAAATTCGGTGGGCGCGAGACCTAGCTTCGCCAGATCAGAGTCGATCTCGCGCAGCCGCGGACCATCGTGCCAGAGCACTCGATGATTTTGAGGCAGACGTCGAAAAAACTTCACGGCCTTGGCGTACTCAGCTCGATCAGCTCGATCGAGACCAATCACTATCTGCGATAAGTAGGGAACGTGGCTGAGCTCATCAACGATACGCGTCAACGCGTCTCCCTCTAATTCAGAGTAAAGCGATGGCAATATCAGGCCCAGTGGCCGCTTGGCACTGAACTCAAATAGCTCGGCTTCCATCTTTTCGATGGGTGCATCATTCAGATTGTGCAACGTGGCGATATAGGGACTTTGGTAGAAATCAGCCATACAGAGAGTCCTTGGTGGTAGGCAAGAGTTCAGCCAAAATCTGGTTGATTGAATCTGCCCAGCCTCCGGGTCCTGAGGACATGCTGTGCCAGACGTTTGCCTCGCGACTCAACTGGAACTTGAGGCCGGTTGCGCTCGGCATGAGCAATGCGTAATCGGCGGCTTCCAACATCGCTTTATCGTTTGGCGCATCACCGGCAGCAATGCTGACCATGTCAGCATCGATTTCCTTCCGGAATTTTCCATGGAGCCATTGCATGGCGATAGACTTATCGTTAGGTCCCATTAAATGAATGAATCTACCGCCGCGCGAGACCGCGAAGCCAATATCAGTGAGCGTAGTAGAAAATTCAGCCAACCGCTCTGGCGTATCGCGCCAATCAATCGTTTCAGAGTAGCGACGATCTCGAGCCGCAGCAGAAGCCAATGGCGACAAGCCCGTTAGTTCGCTGATTTCCTCAACGGACATCTGTGTCAAGGACTTGAACTGATACTTAGACCCCATATCGAGTGCGTCGAGTACGTCTTCCAAGACCTGACGACTCACGCCAAATTCCCGCGACCAGAAATCACCCTCGAGTTTGCTGCCAATTGGGCAACGCAAGTTCATAGTCGCAGGCACAAAGACAGCAGCACCGTTCTCAACGATAAAGGGGCCATCCAAATCGAGCTCTCGTCGTAACTCGACTACCTCCGAAAACGTTTTACTCGTCGCAGGGACCACCGGAATACAGCGCTGCTTCAATTCGGCCAATAAAGGTAATGCGGCAGTCGCCGAGTAATCATTATGGTCGAGTAAAGTGCCGTCCAGATCGGTAAAGATCACGACGGGATGGGTCATATACTACTCCACTGATCCGTGATTAAGCGATCGGCCCTGAGGTGCCAACCAAAGTCGGCAATACCGGGTAGCGCATCGATTGCGTGCAAACTGACTCGCCTGAAGTTTTCGACGAACTCTCGGATCTGCCTAGGATTCATGCCTTTGGCATCAGGGTCAGTACCCATTGAAGACCGAGCTTGCACCAAGCGCATCTCCTGATCGACTCGCCAGTCATAGACAGTCTCAAAACTGGGGGGGTTCAACATGCTTAAACAATCGAGCTCAGAAAATAAATCGGCGTAGTCGGTAGCAAGTGACTCATTGACGTAGTGACGCCATATCGCCTCGGTATCGTTGACCGACTCGAAATGGCTTATGGGTTGGCTGAGTACCTCGGTCGCCTGCGCCGGCACACCAACGCACCAGCCCTCTACCAGTACAATGCTGCGCTTCGCACCAAAATTGATCGTTTGCACCGTTTTGGCGCGATCGTCAAGCAGCTTGTCAAACACAGGAAGTTCGATACTGCCGAATTCATTGCTTTTGAAACGATCGATAATCGACCGCATGGCGCCAACATCGTGGGTACCGGGCACGCCGCGCGTTGCTAGTAGGGGATGGACATTGCTAGCCAAGGCCTGACGTGCGTCTTTTGTTAGATAAAAATCGTCGATCGATATGACATGACAGTCATAATCCGAGCATTCGTTGATAACACGACGTAAAAAGGCAGCGAGTGTACTTTTGCCCGATCCCTGTGAACCATTGAGACCCGCGATCAGTGGTCGATCTAGCGAGCGAGCGTTCTCCAACAGCATTGCTGCGAAGTCGAAAAAATAACCGCGCGCATTGCGCACAAAAACATTGTTAAGTACCTCGGCATCGGCAAACTCCCTGAGTACTCGTTCGATTTCAACATCGGTTGCCTGCAACATAATTAAGTCCCTTCCCCACCTGTGACCTAAGCAATACCCGTGCCGATTTTGCAGTGATCGAAAAACTGGCCCCCTATTAGCCAAATCGGGGCACATTTCTAGGCCATGACTAGCGGCAACTATAGACAGCCGCTCGATCATCAACTGGTGTAATCTTGTGGAATGAAAAGTCTGCAGAGGCCGGGTTAATGTTTAACAACAATGAGTGGCTAAATCAGGTAACCGAAGTAGTTATCGACCCAGAACGGGAGATTGTTGATCCACACCACCACCTCTGGCCACCCGGGCCGCTCCGCTACGATTTACCGGAATTACTCGCCGATACAGATGGTGGTCATAATGTCACGCAAACTGTGTTTATAGAGTGCGGTGCTTCCTACTTAAACGATGGCCCCGAACATCTGCGATGTGTGGGTGAAACGCGCTACGTAGCCGCTGCTGCTGAAACATCGAAGTTACATTCAGAAAAGGCAACGATCGCGGGCATCGTGGCTCATGCGGATCTCCGCTCCGACAGCCTAGAAGAGATACTCGATGCGCACGAAGAGGCTGCTGGCGGGCTTTTGAAAGGCATTCGACACCAGGCTGCAAGCGATAGCACGCCAGACCTAGCCATCCCGGCACCCGCTACACCCAAACTATTAATGTGTGAGGACTTCCGGCGGGGCATAACACAGCTGGGCGAGCGGCAACTTAGTTTTGATGCTTGGATTTATCATCATCAGTTGCCAGAGCTAATCGAGCTCGCCAAAGCAATACCGACGACCACGATAGTACTCGACCATTTTGGAACACCGCTGGGCGTGGGACCTTATGAAACTAAAAAGTCTGAAATCTTTAAGCAATGGAAAAAGGATGTCATACAGCTCGCAGAATTACCTAATACCTATGCCAAGCTGGGCGGCTTAGCCATGCCCGATAATGGATACGGTTGGCACACCCAGGCTATGCCGCCGTCTTCCGATGAAATCGTGGCCAGTCAACGCCATTACTACGACTTCACCATTGAGTGTTTTGGGCCCTCTCGCTGTATGTTCGAGAGCAACTTCCCCGTAGACCGCCTGTCACTTGGCTACAGAGTGCTGTGGAATGCGTTTAAAAAAATGACGGCATCGTTTTCAGACTCGGAAAAAGACAAGTTGTTCAGTGGCGTAGCGCGGAGAGTCTATCGTTTATGACATCGTATCTACTAAAAACTATGAGCACTTGGGAAACCATTGTATTTGTTCCCACCCGATCCCCTACATTAACAAAAGGCTTGTAATAGCGTGGCGATGCTTACCGATTCGGAGAAAACAGATTTTTTTGACCGCGGTTGGTTTATTCGCCGACAGCAATTCTCCGTCTCGGAAATAGAGACCATGAAACGCTGCTTCACCAGCCTGGAAAACAAAGCCCGCGCCTTATGGGGGACTGAGCTCAGCGACGGCGCCTTTTTTGTGCTGGGCGAAAAAGATGGTGGGCAAGTCATCAAAAGAGTAGTTTGGGCTGGCGGTACAGAACCCGAGCTATTGGCCATAGGGAACGATGAAAGACTCACTCGGCCCGCCGCTGATTTATTGGGATCCTCAGCGATGGAGCAGCTACTCAGCCAGGCCCATTTCAAACGACCACGCGATGGCGTCACCTTTGGCTGGCATCAGGACATTCAGCATCGTGACAAAGGCAATGACACCTGGTCAGACCCCAACGGACGAGGCAGCTTTGTCCAGACGCTGATAGCCGTCGACGACATGACACCTGACAGTGGGCCTCTTAAATTTATAGCCGGCACCGGTAGCATTGGCGCTATTGGTCTCGACAGCCACCACTATCAGTCCAGTTCAGAGCAACCGCCCGATTTACCATTTGATCCATCGAATGCAGTCACCATCGATGCCACGGCTGGCGATGTAATCTTTTTTGGTCCCTATGCGATTCATGCAAGCTTTGAGAATACGTCGAGCAACTATCGTCGAGTCTTTATTAATGGCTATGCCTACCCTGGCGCCAACAAGCGGCAGTACCCCGGCGATGGTGCCTGTCGCCTCATAACAGTAAACGATGTTTAGCCTCATCGATTGGATCGTCGTCGCGATCTATATCAGCGGGACGACCTGGATCGGCCATCGCCTCAAAGGCCAGCAAAAGACGCCTCATGACTTTTTTCTCGGAGGCCGGCGGATACCATGGTTTGCTGTCAGTGCTTCGATTATCGCGACGACGATTAGCGCGGTCACCTTTATCGGTGTGCCTGCATTCATTTATGCAGCCGGAGGCGATTTCACCTACTTGCAACTGGCGATCGGCGGAATCATTGCAAAGTTGTTGATTGCCCGCTTTCTGATTCCTCGTTACTACGAACAAGAGTTCTATAGCCCCTATGACTACATCAGCCAGAGACTGGGTGTGACAGCCGGTCGGCTCACGGCTGCTATGTTCATTTTGGGGGGAATTCTCGGTCAAAGTGTCAGGGTCTATGCCACAGCACTAGTGCTCGAATTGCTGACGGGATGGACAATGGGGCTGAGTATTTTGGTCATCGCAGTCTTTGCTATTTTATGGACATGGATGGGTGGAGTCGCTGCGGTTATATGGACCGACCTGGTACAGTTTTTTGTACTCGTCATCGGTGGTCTCGCCGCGCTGGTCTTCATGCTCGGCTCACTACCCGACGGATTCGCCACCCTGTGGGAGCTAGGTCGGCAAAACGAGAAACTAACGGTCATTAATCTTTCAAGCGATCCAAGGGTAGCGTTCACCTTTTGGGCTGCGCTGATTGCGCTACCGTTTCAGGGGGTCGCTGTGTATGGCACCGATCACCTCTTCACTCAGCGCCTCCTGTGTTGCAAAGACTCTAGCGAGGCAAAGAAAGCATTGCTGTGGAGTATTGTGGGCGAGTGCGTACCCGCGCTGATGCTCGTGGTTGGTCTTGGTCTCTTTGCCTTTTATCAGTTGAACCCGCTTGATGCCCCACTCGCAGCACTTGTAGCCGAAAAGGGGGACCGAATTTTTCCCTTATTTATCATCTATGAAATGCCCACAGGCCTTAAAGGACTTATCGTCGCCGGTATTCTCAGTGCCGCAATCTCCAGTCTCGACTCGATTCTGGCGGCCCTCTCGCAAATATCGCTGACGATGTTTTACCGGCCATTCGTCAATCCAGGCAAAGCGGAGTCGCACTACCTTGTGGTCTCGCGATTATTCGTTATCGCTTGGGGGCTAGGGCTTGCTGCTATCGCATGGCAGTTCACCAAGAGTGCTGGCGACATCATCACTCTTGCGTTTTCAATGACGACCTACACGCTCGGCCCCATGCTTGGACTCTTCTTGGCTAGCTTGATCAGCCACCGCATTGAAGTTAAGGGGTTAGCAGGAGCGGTTGCCATCAGCATGTCGCTTATCCTGCTGCTTAACCAGCCGCAGCTCTTGAACCCTATCTTTGCTACGGACTTCAGTGCGCCACTCCTCGCGTGGCCCTGGCTCTTCCCAATTGGCACCCTGGTTTGCCTTCTGTTTTGCATTCGGCCTCAGAAACAATAGCGACTATCAATCAGCAACGGTGGCTTAGATCGATTGGACACCTAGGATCAATCGAGGCACCACTGGAGTATTCGCGCCTACCATGAGTTTCACATCAGTAATAAAACTGCTAGCCGTAGGGTGGTCAACCAAGGACGACTATAAATCTTCCGATTGATAGACAATCTCGCCTGCAACCATAGTCATACGAACCGACGTCGATCCGATGGTATGCGACTCCACAGAAAAGAGGTCTTGATCAAGCAGGACTATATCCGCCTGCTTACCCGCCTCCAGCGTGCCTAGTCGGTCAGACTCGCCGACCTGAATTGCCGTATTTCGTGTCATCGCAACAATCGCTTCAGCGATCGACAATGACTCCTCCGGATTACGTTGGGGCATCGAGCTTTCGCCCGGTAGCCTGCGAGTCACTGCGGCTTCGATTAATTGAAGGGGCTTGAAAGTAGAGAGATAGGCTGACGCTGGCCAATCGGCGCCGAAAGTCTGATTTGCTCCGGCCTCGATCAAACTCCTTACTGGATAGGCCGCCTCGACCTTGTCCATGCCAACGAAGGAACCAATGTTGAAGTATGACGGATCTCGCGCTGCCCATTGTATTGACGTTTGCGGAGTGACATTGAGTATTGAAAAACGCTCGATATCGTCGGTACTGACGAAGTCCATATGCGCAATGGTAGCCCGAACGGTCTGGTTTCCAGTCACGCGCCGTGCTTCCTCAATAGCGTCGAGCGACATGCGGACTGCTGCGCCACCGATCGCATGAAGATGTACTGGAATATCGCGCGAGAAGTACGTGGTAATTTGCTGTGTCAAATCTTCCTCGGACATCATTGGATGGCCAAAGTCCTCTTCAGTTTTATCGACGTACGGTGTCAACAAGAACGCAGTGTGTCCCTCAGGCACTCCATCTACACCAATTTTGACCGCTTCCGGTCGGACAAATTTACCGCTGTACCGCGTTTGAAATAATTCAAAACGATCAGCGATCTCTTCAGCTGAGGCGAGTTGGCGAACTGAGCCAAATACTCGTAGCGGCAGAGCATCGGCGGAGTCGAGTGCCGAGAGAATCTCATAGGAATCGAGCTCAGTGGGTGCCGCAGACCATGCGTCATACACACTGGTCAGTCCAGCGGCAGAGGCGCGAGGCAACCACTGGATTAATCGGTCGCGGTAGGCAGACGAATCGCCGGGAATCAGGGTCGCGAGAGTGTCGCTACCGGCAGCCTCTCTTCCTGTACCCAGCGGTTCATTGGTAAAGGGGTCACGCTCAAAAAAGCTGACACCGGGCTCAGGATCTGGCGTCGCACTGGTCACGCCACCATCCCTCAAGGCCTTGGAAGAAAACCAGGTCGAATGACCATCGACGGACTGCAAGATCACGACCCGATCGCCAAACACCTCGTCTAACTGTTCCGCTAGAGGGCCTTGGGCTGTAAAGAGATGATTCTGCCATCCTCGGGCATAGATAGGAGCACTGCCGGGGTTGTCATCACGAATTGCCTCGAGAGCCGACTCAAGCTTTTTTGGTGTGTCCGCAAGGCTCAAATTAACTCCTACGTCGGTATAGGACCCCATGAAAATATGAGTGTGGGAATCCATGAAACCCGGTATCGCTAAACCTCCCGCTATATCAATAATCTGAGTAGTGTTATCGATAAATCCCGAAAGACGATCTTCGCTGCCAACATAGAGTATCTCTGCCCCCCCGACTGCGAGTGCCTCAGCGTAGGGCTCAGCGGAGTTCGATGTGAAGATTTTGCCATTCACAAACACGTAATCTGCAGGAACCGGAACCTGACTTTCACTACAGGCTGAGACCATGAAAGCAAGAGCTACCACCCACACTCGTTTGAAAATAAACATATCGCTCCCCGCTATTGTCAGTGCGTCCCGCGATGCTACTTCACTGGATGGCTGAAGTAGGTCTCAGGAAAGGGTTCGTTTCGAAGGGTAAAGTGCCACCACTCGGCCGAATAGTTATCAAATCCATGCTTGTGAAGAACGCTTCGCAGCAGAAGCCTGTTGCGACGAGCCTCAAGCGAGACGCTATTGTTCTCTGTATGGGACATGACATCAAAGTAATCCCACGCACTTCCCATATCAAGTTCCACGCCGCTTGATTCGAACACCAGCGACAGGTCGACTGTACTTGCACGTGAATGACCAGAGCGCTCCGCGATATAACCGTCGGGTACTAATCGCGACTTCTGGACGTCGGGGTAGAACTCGATCTTTTTAGAGACATCGTTAGCGTCTATTGTCCAGCGCATGAAGTGATCGACTGCGGGCTGCGGCCGATAACAATCGAACACCTTGATCGATAGACCAAACACTGCGAACTCTCCTTGCGCTTTACCGAGCGCTTTTGCCGCTGGCTCACTCAGCAGGCATTTTGGCGCCAAATAACCATCGATAGGACGCCCTACAAAATTATCGCTGCCGAAATAGCGCATCTCCACCACAATTGACGGCGCTATTGTTTCGATATCTACCAAAGGGTGGTCGGCGAAAGCAGGCCCCGACAACAATAAAGCAAATACATGAGTAAGCTTGCGATACATAGCGCTCTCCAAAAATCAATCCGTCGCTTGCCGCTAGCCCTGGCCTCTGACAAGCTAATCACTTAATGATACCGCGGGATACGGGCTATGAAACGAAGAGAAATTCTCCTGGGTGCCGCCGCTGGCGCCGTCTTGAGCACACTCCCGATGACTGTAGCCGCGGCCAGTGCAACCATTCCCAAGCGGTTAAAGCCTGGGGCGACCGTTGGCCTGATTGCACCGGCGAGTGTCACCTACGAAAGACTGCAGCTTCAGCTCGCTGTAGAAACCATAGAAGCCATGGGTTTAAAAGCGAAGATCGGTTCGCACGTCATGGATCGCTTTGGTTATTTGGCGGGCAAAGATCAAGATCGCGCAGACGACCTCAATGAAGCCTTCGCCGATCCCGACATCGACGCAGTTTTCGCGCTCCGGGGAGGCTGGGGCGCTAGCCGTATTCTGCCCATGCTCGACTACGACATGATCAGCAAAAATCCGAAAATACTGCTCGGTTACTCCGACGTCACCAGCCTGCTCAATGCCATTTTTGCCAAATCAGGTCTCGTCACCTTTCACGGCCCTAACGTCATGTCAGAGTGGAACGAATTCACCTACTCCGAGATGCGCCGACTGCTTTTTGACGCCGAACCACAGCAATATCAGAACCCCGTCATCATCGAAGACGATTTGGTAGCGCGTACCTATCGCACGCAGACCATAGCCTCCGGTAAAGCGAGCGGGCAATTAATAGGTGGGAATTTGACCCTCATATCCACATTGATGGGCACGCCTTACCTACCCGACTTTTCTGGGAAAATATTGATTCTTGAAGATGTCGATGAGGCGGTATACCGAATCGATCGTATGCTCACACAGCTCGCCTTAAGTGGCGATCTACAGAAATTGGCAGGCATCGTTTTTGGTCACTTCACGGGGGCAGATGGTATTCGCCGGCTAGGCAACTTCTCTCTAATGGATATTCTCAGACAGCATTGCGAACCGCTTGGAATCCCGTGTTTTACGGGCGCGATGTTCGGGCATGTCGACAAACAAAGTACGGTTCCCATCGGCGCAGAAGCAAAGATGGACGCTGATAAGGGTACGTTTGAACTCATTGCTCCTGCCGTTGCTTGACCCTGCACTGCAGAGCATTGCTCTACGTTGACTGCGGCCGATTCAAGACCGCTCAGCAGTGGTGGTAGCGCCAGAGCGAAGCCAAACTTCAGTTGGTATTGACTAAATATTGGGAACAACCCACGCTCGGCGTACTGTAGGAGACTCAAACATGGTGGTAGAGCGCGACTCATTAGGCTTTGATGCCCCAGCGCCCGTGGGCCATCCGGCGCGTGCCAGTATGCCTTCCGGTACCGCGACGGGTCCCGAGGTGGGGTCAAAACTTCCCGATTTTCAGCTGCCAACTTCCTCTGGGCAGCGGATCGACTTCCATGAAGACCGAGGATCCGCCAAAGCTGCATTGGTCTTTTATCGCTCGGCAGTCTGGTGACCACCGTGCTGGACGCAGCTAGTTGAGTTGCGAGACGCCTTCGGGAAATTTGAAGCCAATGGCATCAAACTGTACGCGCTATCCTATGATGATCAGGAAACGCTCAAGGAGTTCGGGCGGCATCATCAAATCCCGTACACGCTGCTATCCGATATTGACTCGGCTGTTATCAAACAGTTTGGTTTATTAAATACTGAGGTGTCCAAGTCGGATGCCTTTCTTTACGGCATCCCCTTTCCAGGTGTCTATATCTGCGATGAAAACGGCATTGTTGTTTCAAAGTTTTTTCACGACTCCTACAAGAAAAGAGAAAGCCCGGAGGCGTTAATCGACGCAGCTCTGGGTAGCATCGTCATCGACGAGAGTGCGCCTACAAGGTCCGTGCACAAGGATGAGATCGCGATCACAGCCTCGGTACGAGGCGGCAGTGGTAGTCTTCGGCAGGGAATCATTCGACAACTGATTGTTCGCTTTGCGTTGCCCGAGGGTTTGCACATCTATGGCGATCCTGTCCCCGAGGGACTCACTGCCACAGCGATCTCAGTGACCGGCCCCGAGGGACTGCAGGTGATGCCCGCAAAATACCCCCCGAGTAGTCCATTGAGGCTCGAGTCGCTTGGGGTAGAGCTTCAAGTGTGGAGCGGCCAGGTTGATATAGTGATACCCATCTATGCGACGGGCGAGCTGGCCAGTGAATGCCGACCTTTAGATGCCCCCTCTACTAGTCTATCGATCGATATTCACTATCAAGCCTGTAACGATACGACCTGCTTATTACCAATCCAACAGCAGCTGAGTTTG
Source organism: Halieaceae bacterium MED-G27 (assembly GCA_002456975.1). Lineage (GTDB taxonomy): Bacteria > Pseudomonadota > Gammaproteobacteria > Pseudomonadales > Halieaceae > Luminiphilus. The sequence continues at coordinate 7,496 of NTKA01000014.1, read as the reverse complement.
GAGTTACCACTGGACGTCATCGAGGTTCCGAATTTACCTATGCATACCGGCCACGGGCAACGCGAAGGAGGCTACGACAGCGTACCCGCGCTGCGGCGCTTGCTCTGGCGAAAGATCAGGCACAATCCGTTCCGCCTCATTCAGTTTATTTTGAAAAACCGCCGGCTTGAGCGTGCCGCGAGAAGGCGGCAACGAGACACCTAGCTCTATTGTAGAGCCGCTACCCGGATTGCCTACGCGACCTATAAACCAAGCTCGACTTACAGGGTATCGAAATGAGCCCGCATGGCCGCGAGCACCACTGACGGATCCGAACGGCGCTGATAATCTTCGGATAAATCCATCCAAAGCACTTTGCCTGAGCGATCGACTAACAGCGTTGCTGGCACAGGCAAGGCCTCGGCCTCTTCACTGCCAGGTGCTGAGTGGAAACCTGTGTTTCGCAGACCGAATGCATCGGTAACCTGAAGCGCAGTATCGGACAGCATTGTCGCCTGCGAGCCATGCAAATGGCGGCCTTCCGCGATTTCCTCGGGCGAGTCAACACTCACCGTCAAAACCGTCACTCCGCGCTGATCAAACTCGGCTCTCAACTCCTCTAGTCGACGTAACTCGCCGACGCAGTAGGGTCACCAATGGGCTCGGAAGAATTTTATGAGAACGAGATGGCCATTCAGACTCGAGGAATCGAAGGCATTGCTAGCTCCATCGATCGCCGAAAATGAGGGAATGGTGTCGCCAACAGCAATAACACGGTTTGCCTCAACACTCTGTGAACTCACCGCAATAGTGAAAGGGAGAAACAGTCCAATAACGATCGCACCGATCGGTGGAATAGCGCCCAACCAGCTAGTGCGCTTTATCAAGGCGAATACGCCTAAGCTTGCCGCCAGCAAGAACGCGACCACAAACCACAATCGGTTCGCCGGCAGTGCTACCTCAGCGGCCAAATAGAACCAATAGCGAGCGGCTACCAGCGCTAATACGAACGCCGCTAGTCCTATCTTGGTTCCCGCTTTCATTGGTTTCATTACTCACTCGGATTAGCCAGCCAACGACAGGACCATGGCACCCTCTGACGCGAGTGTCAACGCGGAGTCAATAAGTCATTGAGAAATCCGCGCCCGCAAGATTGCAGGCGCAGCTTGAGTGTGAAGCGAGGGTGAATTTAACCGTCGTTGCGGAAGGCCAACAGCGTCCGATGCAGTCTAGTCCTAGTGACTGTCCGGAAGTCGCTAGCATTTTTCAAGTAGGCACCCATGGCGGGTGATGCGAAGAATGCATCCATACCCGATGTTAAAGTCGCCATGTCTTTTGCGACAAAAGACACCCAGTGAGTCGAGGAGTCAGTACCATTGGCGAAAAAGGTTCCCTGATAAACACCTCCTGGAAACTCTTTCATTGCTTTTGAGTCCCATAGCTTATCGAGCGCCTTGTTAAAGGCAGCGGCATCGGTAACTTCCATCGAAAACAACTGGGTTACTGTGCCAGGCTCGCTCGCCAAACCACGTCCACGATCCATAGTAAAGACAGCAGCGCCATTCAAGTCAGCGGACGCCTGCATAGCCGATAAAAAGCGCATTCCATCCATCGAGGGCTGCGACGCTGCCTGGTCCATTCCCGCTGCGGATGCATAGAAAACATCAACAGTATGCGATGTATCTGATTCTCCATCCGCAATTATCTGATTGAGTAAGACGTTGGCTGGAAAGTTTTGACCGGCTTCTGATGCATTGAACTGTGTCATAGCCGCCACGACCCCAGCGGGATTGCTCACTGAGAACTCGACACTTCGGCCGTAGATTCGGCCCTCAAGTTCCTGAGCTGAGACGGACATTGCCATTAAAGTAACTAATAGACCTACAAACGTTTGTTTCATGAACCATGCTCCTATTATTGGGATATGGGCAACGACTCAAAAATTGAGTACTGCGCCCTCACTAGGCATAGATCATGAGGAGCATATCTGCCACTTGTTTTGTATCGGGCTATTAACCTCGGATAGTAAATCAAGCGCAGCAGTTGATTACTCGCTGACGTATCGGCGGAGCAGCTTATTTAAGGGCTGGGGTACTGAACCTGCGTAGCCTGCTGACTAGCAGGCGCTCGAAGTGATTGGTCGGGACGGCAGGATTTGAACCTGCGACCACCACACCCCCAGTGTGGTGCGCTACCAGACTGCGCTACGCCCCGAAGGCGCGAAGTATACGGGTAAAGCTGGAGTAAGTGAACGCTAGTCGTCGCTTTGCAACAAGCTTCGCGCCACTTCGAGGTCGTTCAAGCAATCACGAACTGTGGACTGCACTTCAGCTGAATTTGGTGAGGAGTCATCGCTACTCAAACGCTGCCTGGCACCGCCGATGGTGTAGCCCTCTTCGTAGAGCAAGCCTCTAATAGCCCTGACTAGTTCAACGTCACCACGTTGGTAATAACGTCGATTACCCCGCCGTTTTACGGGCTTTAGCTGGGGAAATTCGGCTTCCCAGTATCTCAGCACGTGAGGCTTCACAGCACACAAAGTACTCACTTCACCGATAGTAAAATACCGTTTGCCGGGTATCGGCGGGAGCTCGTTATTGTGCGACGCCTCAAGCATTATCGCTTAGCTTCTCAACCCGAGCTTTCAGTTTTTGTCCGGGCTTAAAGGTCACTACGCGTCGCGCCGAGATCGGAATCTCTTCTCCGGTCTTAGGGTTACGCCCGGGGCGCGGACTCTTGTCGCGCAAGTCGAAATTGCCAAAGCCAGACAACTTAACTTGCTCGTTGTTTTCGAGGCAAATGCGGATCTCTTCAAAGAACTGCTCTACCAGCTCCTTGGCTTCTCGTTTATTAAGGCCCAGCTCTTCAAATAAGCGTTCTGCCATTTCCGATTTGGTCAGTGCTGCCATAGCGAGATCAAGCTCGAAGTTCGATATTTAGTTTTTCTGTCAGCGAATCAACCACTTGGCCGATAATCGCCGTCACTTCTGCCTCATCAAGCGTGCGACTTTGATCTCTAAAAGTCAAACCCAATGCCAAGCTCTTCTTGCCCTCTGGGACGCCCTTTCCGTGATAGACATCAAATAATTCGAGCTTAGATAACTGCTCACCCGCTGCCGATCTCACCAAGTCCAAAACGGCATCGGCATCGGTTGCCTGATCGACGAGAAAGGCTAGGTCTCGCCGAGTTTCAGGAAACTTAGAAATGTCGGCATAACTGGGCATCATAGCCGACGTGCAGATATCGAGCCTCAGCTCGGCTACATAGGTGTTCTGAGGAACTCCCATCTGCTTTGCAGCCTCTGGGTGAACTCGCCCGAGCTTACCGACCCAATCTCCCCCAACGACAATCGCAGCCGACTGCCCATCATGAAGCCCTGAAAAAACCGCACGCTCGAAGCGCAACTCTTGGGTACTAGCCACCAGAAGTGTCTCCACGACACCTTTAAGGTCGAAGAAATCAGCAGCGTCTTTTGGATTTGACCACGCCTCCTGATCTCGGTCGCCGCTCAGCACCATCGCTAACATCGGCTGTTGAACAGTCTGCTCGCCGGGCAAAAATTGCAGGCCTGTCTCGAACAATCTGATGCGGCTGGCCTGGCGGCTAGCGTTGTGTGCCGCGGCTTTCAACAACCCAGGAATGAGGCTAGTCCGCATCACCGATAAATCACTTGAAATCGGATTGCGCAAGGCCACAGGCTTCATATCAGGATCAAATAAACGCTGCTGTTCGGCTGCCACGAAGCTAAAGGTGATCGCTTCGAAGAATCCTTGAGCCACCAAACTGTTTTTAACACTGGCTAACGCCCGCTTATCTTCTGGGACGGGAGTCGGCTTTAGGTCCGCTCTGATGGCTTGTGAGGGAATAGCGTCATAGCCAATGACTCGCGCCAACTCTTCGATCAGATCAGCTTCTAAACCCATATCGAAGCGCCACGATGGCGCCGTGCACAGCCAACCATCTGATTGGTTAACCACCCAAAACCCGAGTCCCTGTAGGATGCGTTCCACCTCAGCATCAGCGATCTCGACACCCAGCAGGAGCGCTATTTGCGCGCGGCGCAACAAAACTGGTTCCGACTGGGGTAACTCGTCTTCAAAAACCGCTTCGTTTATCGGGCCGGGGACTCCCCCCACTGCCTCAATAAATAAGGCGGTTGCGCGCTCCATTGCCTCGCGCGGCAGCTCAAAATCTACACCGCGCTCATACCGGTGCGACGCATCGGTGTGCATACCGTAACGACGGGCTTTACCCGCCATCAACTCAGGCTGAAAGAACGCGCTTTCCAAAAACAGGTGCTTGGTATCCGCGCTAACACCACTACTTTGCCCTCCCATGACGCCCGCCATTGCCAGCGGTTTTTCATGATCGGCAATTAGTAAGGTGCCACCCTCTAGCGCCTGCTCGGTACCATCAAGCAAAGTAATGGTCTCGCCAGAGTGGCTATTCCTGACAACGATACCGCCAACCAGCTGATCTTTATCAAAGGCATGCAACGGTTGGCCTAATTCCAACATAACGTAATTGGTGACATCGACTGCCGCATCAATCGAACGAAGTCCCGCGCGCTCCAACCGGCTAACCATGTACGCCGGTGTTGGGCGGCTTAAATCGACGTTGTTGATGACTCGACCCAAGTAGCGGGCGCATTGAGTTGGCGCCTCAATGGTGATGGGTAATGTTTCGCCGATTTCAGCGGGAACCGCTACGGCGCGATTCGTAGTTATCGCCTGATCAAATAGCACAGCGACATCTCTCGCGACGCCACGCATTCCCAGGCAGTCCGCTCGATTGGGTGTCAGGCCTAACTCGATCAGTTGGTCATCAAGCTCTAAATACTCGCGCAAATCCGCACCGACAGGCGCATCCGACGCCAACTCCATCAGTCCATCGTTGTCTTCTGAGATGGTGAGTTCTGCAGCAGCGCACAACATCCCCTGCGACTCAACCCCTCTCAACTTGGCCTTCTTTATTTTGAAGTTGCCAGGCAAGACAGCTCCCACTTGCGCCAGCGGGGCTTTCAAACCTGCTCGGGCATTGGGTGCACCACAAACAATTTGTACCGTGTCAGAACCCGTCGATACTTCACAGACTCTCAACTTATCAGCATCTGGGTGTTGCTCGGCCGATACGATCTCGCCAACAACGACGCCGGTAAACGCCTCTGCGACAGGTCCAATACTGTCAACCTCAAGACCCGCCATCGTCAGTTTGTGGCTCAATTCTTCGGTCGAGGCATTGGGGTCGACCCAGGTTCGTAACCATTGCTCTGAAATAATCATGGCTACACCTCAAACAAACTGCGCGAGGAAGCGCAGATCGTTATCAAAGTTAAGTCGCAGATCGCCGATGCCATAACGCAACATCGATAATCGCTCCACTCCCATGCCAAACGCGAACCCACGATACTGGTCGGGATCGATACCGCTCATTGCCAGTACCTTGGGGTTCACCATGCCGCAGCCCAGCACTTCGATCCAGCCGGTATGGCTGCAGACGCGGCAACCCGAGCCCGAGCATTTAACGCATTGGATATCGACCTCTGCCGAGGGCTCCGTAAATGGAAAATAGGAAGGACGAAGCCGCACATCGAGATCATCGCGCTCGAAAAAATCATGCAGAAAACTCTCGAGCAGCCCCTTTAAGTGACCAAATGTCGACGTCTTATCGATCAACAAGCCCTCGACCTGATGAAACATTGGCGAATGGGTTAAGTCCGAATCACAGCGATAAACTCGGCCTGGACAAATCACCCGAATCGGGGGCTCGCAGGTCTCCATGGTTCGTACCTGTACACCCGACGTGTGTGTCCGCAAGACGTGTGAATCGTCGATATAAAACGTATCGTGCATCGCCCGAGCGGGGTGATGCGAGGGAATATTGAGCGCCTCGAAATTATGATAATCGTCTTCGATTTCAGGCCCTTCAACACTCTCAAAACCCATAGAGCCGAAAAACTGCTCCATGCGCTGAATTGTTCGGGTAATCGGATGCAGCCCACCGATCTCAACGCGCCGTCCTGGCAAGGTGACATCGATCGCCTCAGACGCCAACTGCGCCGCTAATGCTGAAGATTCGAGGGTGCTCCGTCGGGCATTAATTAGCTCAGAGAGCGACTGCTTGACAGCATTGATGGCCGCACCCGCTTTAGGTCGCTCTTCTGGAGACAGCCCGCCTAATGACTTTAGCAACGCCGTAAGCGCGCCTTTTTTACCGAGATAGTTGACGCGTAGCGTCTCCAGGGCCGGAACATCTTCGGCGGCCTCGATTGCGCCAATGGCCTCCTCGTTAAGCTCTTCTAGTGACTGCATGAATACTTTCGTCTCACAGTTTCAAAAAAGGAGGCCTGAGCCTCCTTTTGATTATCGCTATGAATGAGCACAGACGCGAGTCTGCAACTTCATCTTTACGCGCTTAAAGCACTCCGTGCTCGCTCAACAACCGCCGCGAAGGCAGGCTTGTCATGAACTGCGAGGTCGGCAAGTACCCGTCGATCGAGTGTAATACCCGCGCGCTTCAGACCGTTGATCAAGCGACTATAAGTCAATCCATTGGCTCGAGATTGCGCATTGATTCGCGTAATCCAAAGCGCTCTAAACTGACGCTTGCGCTGACGCCGATCGCGATAAGCATACTGACCTGCTTTTGTTACCGCCTGCTTAGCAACTCGAAATACGCGTGAACGCGCACCGTAGTAACCCTTGGCCTGCTTTAGAATTTTCTTGTGTCGGCGATGCGCCGTCACACCACGTTTAACTCTTGGCATGTGATTATCTCCTGACTACGACGATTATTTGGCGCGCAACATACGATCAACAAGTACAACATCAGACTTGTGGATCATTGATGTGCCACGAAGTTGACGCTTACGTTTGGTCGTCATTTTCGTCAGGATGTGGCTCTTGTAAGCGCTCTTGCGCTTGTAACCACCGGCCGTTTTCTTGAACCGCTTAGCGGCACCGCTGTGAATTTTGGCTTTTGGCATCTTAGATACTCCTGCATAAGGCCGAAACCATTGAGTTTCGGCGTGTCATCAATCGAGCAATAGGGCATTCACGGGCCACTATCCTCGTTTCTTGGGTGCAATCACCATCGTCAACTGACGACCTTCCATTTTTGGAAACTGTTCAACCGTACCCAACTCGCTTAAGTCACCCTCAACTCGCTTGAGGATTTCCATACCGAGCTCTTGGTGAGCCAATTCTCGCCCGCGATACCGCAGTGTCACCTTGGCTTTATCACCGTTTTCTAAAAAGCGAACCAAGTTACGCAACTTTACTTGGTAATCACCCTCTTCCGTCCCTGGACGGAACTTCATCTCTTTGATCTGTGTTCGTTTCGCGCGTTTTTTCTGGGCGGCTTTTTGCTTCTTCGCCTCAAATACATGCTTACCGTAATCCATGATTTTGCAAACAGGAGTTTCCCCGTCTGCCATCATGACTAAATCCATACCCGCAACATCCGCTTTTTCTTTGGCTTCTGCGTTGGACACGATGCCGACTTGGGTTCCGTCGGC